>NZ_JAATTW010000014.1:0-71212 GCF_013414205.1 Pseudoalteromonas sp. MIP2626 | reverse complement strand
TTGATCATAAGCAGCGTCAAACGCAAAGTGACAGACGGTAGCATCTTAAAACTGCTCAAACAGTTTTTAAAAAGCGGAGTAATGATAGGCAATAATTGGGAAGCGAGTGAGCTAGGAAGTCCACAAGGTGGTGTTATCAGTCCATTGTTGGCGAATATCTACCTAGATGCATTTGCTCAAGAAATGAAAAAGCGAAATCACAGAATAGTGAGGTACGCCGACGACATATTGATCTTATGCTGCACAGAAAAAGCAGCCAAGAATGCACTCACAGTAGCGACTCAGATACTCGAAAAAGGCTTAAAGTTAACAGTCAACCAAAAGAAAACGCACATAGCGCATAGTAGTGAAGGCGTAAAATTTTTGGGAGTGGAGATAGGCAGTAATTGGACGTGTATCCAAGCCACAAAACTCAAAGGCTTTAAACAAAGAGTTAAACGATTAACAAAGCGAAATAGTGGCATGAACTTAATTGAAGTAATAAAAAGACTCAATCCAGTGGTGCGCGGCTTTGTAAATTATTTCAGTATAGCCAATAGTAAACGAGTGCTAAATTTGTTGGCAAGGTGGGTGAGACGACGATTAAGGGCAATTCAGTTAAGGTTGTGGAAAAACCCAGCGAGGTTGCATAAGCGACTAAAACAATTAGGGAAAAAGCCGCCATTTAAGTTCATCAAAATGAACTCATGGCGAAACTCTCTAAGTCCATTATCGAATGTAGCGATGCCAAACCAATGGTTTGAGGAGCAAGGTTTATATTCAATGGAAAAAGTAAGTACAGGATGGCTTGCTCACTCGGCGTTTAGAAAATAAGCCGAAGGGATAGAAGAATACAGGAGCCGTATACGAGGCCCGTACGTACGGTTCTGTGAGAGGGATGAGGCAAAAGCCTCACCCTACTCGATGAGTATTATTTAGTAAAAATACTACATTAATTATATTGAAAAAGATTATCCCAGCGCTTATCTAAAATGGTTTTTGCGTGTTCTAAACTCAGCGCGCTATACACTTCATTACCTTCTATTTCGTTACTACACGTTACCAAACGCATACGTACCAGCTTTTCAAGCGCGTCGCTAATTTCAAAATCAAGAACGCACTGGTATTTGCTTTTAAACCAATGCTCTATTTGCTCATCAAGCATTTGTGCGCTTAATCCGCTTTCCGATTTTAGTAAAAAGGTATACGCCAGCAAGGCTTCTTTTATGTCTTCTTCTTCGGCGGCATCAATAAGCGTGTGAAATACGCCCGCGTTGTTATCGAGGTTTTTAAAGTAGAGGTTATCGCTTAGGGCTTTCATAAATTTTATTTTGCGGTTTTTAAACTTACTCCATTCTTTAAAAATAAAGCTGCCAAACACGCCCATACCGATAGCAAAGGTAATAAAGTGTTGTTGGGTCATTTCTACAGCTTCACTTCTAAAACCACCCCAAAAAGCAAACAGAGCAAGCAATAATACGATTGATGCGCCCAATTTAGTAATAAGTACCACTGCACCGCCAACTAAAGCAGACGATCCAATAATGACCTTATCAATAGGGCGCATGCGTACTTCGCTATTAGGAAATAGCATTTCGAGATCGGCCTTAGGCACATTTTGAAACAACTTTACTATGGTTGAACTTGGCTCAAATCCCAGTGGCGTTTTGTTTTTAGCTTCAAAATAAGCGCTATCTTTAAAGCGAATAAACACCGCAACACGATCGTAATTAGTAAAATGCAGCGGCTTTTTACGCAAGCCCCAAAAGCTGGTAATCGTTTCAGTGAGCTGCGACTCGCCACGGCGATAAAATACCACTTCTTCAAAGTCGTCAAATTCAACTTCAAGGCGCACCTTAAATAGTGATTCTTCGCTTAATGCGTCTTGTAAGTCTTCATTGGTGATTACTTCAAAATTAGCGGCGTTAAGTACCTTGGCAAAGTCTTTAGCAAACTCACGTTGGCACTGTGCTTTTTGTTCTGCCGATACTGGCGCTAACGATCGCGTGTCACTGTTGGGATCAAAAGGGGCGTAGTTGTTTTTAAGTGACTCAAGTGTTGAGTGGTAATCGTAATGAATAAGGCTAGCTAGTAAATCACAAAACTGTTTAAACGATGTTTGTTGTGTGCTGCTTTTAAGCTCTTCGCTACACATATCAACAATATCTTGCTTTCTAAAGGGAATAAAACGCGCACTTTGCATAAATTAATAACTACTGTGATAAGTAAATTCAATGATATAACTCAATAATAAAAGATCGCCGTAGCTATTACCAATTTGTTAATAATTAAAGTGTTTTATATTTTCAGTCTAGATTAACTTAAGTATGTAATGATAAAGCATCTGAAATCGCGTTTTATTCACAATGAAAGGGAGTTATTATGGCGATTCAAAAAAAGCTTAAACAAAAAACACGTAATTTTATTGAATCTAAACATATGCTCAGTGGCATTACCGTGGCGTCGTTTTTAGAGTCGACCATAGTACCTATTCCGCTTGAAGCTGTTTTAGTACCCTTAATGCAAGCGCGTCGTGAAAAATTATGGCTTATTGCTTTAATGGCCACTTTGGGATGTATTGTGGGGGCGTTATTTGGTTATGCGCTGGGTTATTACTTATTTGATGCAGTTGGCGATTGGGTTATTAATAGTTTCTCAAGCCCCGAGCAGTTTGAAAATGTTAAACAACAAATGCACAATCAAGGCTTCTGGTTTGTAATAACGCTAGGCATAGTGCCTATTCCATTTCAAATAGCCATGCTGGCAGCGGGGGCGACTAAATATTCCCTCGGGTTATTTTTATTAGCCAGCGCAATTTCGCGTGCTATACGATATTTTGCTTTAGCGGTAGTTGTGTATTACGCCGGTAATAAAGCCGAGCAACTTATTAGTAAACATAAAACTAAAGCCATGATTACTTTAACTGTTTTTGTAATCGGTATATGGTGGTTAACGACGGTAATTTAATACCGCTAATTAATATTAAATAAAATAATAAGAGCATGCCATGGATGAGTTGATTGGGTTAGTAGGGCTATTTATATTAGCGATAATAGCAGGCGCTATTTGCGGGTTTATTGCACTTACACAGCTTAAAAGTTTAAGGCAACAAGTTGTGCAGTTAACAGCTAAAGTTAATAGTTTACTCCAGCAACAAGAGCAATTAGTACCGCTTGCTAGTAAGCAAGCGCCACCACAAGCGCAACCACAACCCCAAGTAAGCGCACCAGCAACTGTTTCAACGCAGGTAAAAACTGCGGCTATAAGCGGCAATGAAGCTGCAGTTACTAAAACAGCTAAAACAAATACCTTCCCTAAAAAACCTAGCGTTTTAAATACATTATTTAATAAATTACGTGCAGGACTTGAAGAAAACTGGATGACCTGGATAGGCGCGATAGCGCTTGCGTTTGGCGGTATTTTTTTAGCAAAATACAGCTTAGAAGCTGGGTTACTTTCACCCGTTATGCGGTTGAGTTTAGGTGCATTATTTGGCCTTGGTTTAATAGCAGCTGCTGGGTATTTACATTATAAACGTATTATATTTGAAGGGTTTAATAACTATATTCCGGCAGCCCTTGCTAGTGGCGGCTTTATTACTTGCTTTGCGCTAGCCTTACTTGCTTACAGTAACTACGCCATGCTTAGCTCCACAGTTGCATTTGTGCTGTTGGCGATTATTGCTTTAAGTGCAAGCGTTATGGCAATTAAGTTTGGTCCTTTACTTGCTGTTTTGGGCATTGTTGGTGCCTACAGCGTGCCTATTTGGGTTAGTAGTAATAGCGTTAATTTATTTTCTTTATTTATGTATGTTGGCTTTGTTAGTTTATTTGCCGCCATAGTGGCGCACCAAGTACAGCGTATTTGGCTGTGGTATTTACTCTGGGCTGGGCATGTTTTTTGGTACTTAGCGGGTTTTGTTTTACTCGAAAGCAGCACCATTTGGTTACTGGGTGTTTATGCAGTCGCCAGTATTATTGGCCTCGTAGCTATCCCTCGTTTAGGGGTAAGGTTTACACTAATTGAGTTTCGCCCGCACAGCTTAAAGCGTTTAATTAATGTACTGCCCGATCACCCGTTAATGTTAGTGTTTACCGCACCGTTTATTTTGATGATGCTATTGCATAGGTTCGACGCGCAGTTTCAGATATTTAGCTTAATAATTTTAGTGCTAATGCTGTTTTTAGTATTAAAAAATAGCCGCTGGGATTTATGGCAAGCTGTGTGTTTAGTCATAGCCCTGGTCGTTTTAGTCAGTACCCAGCAAACTTTTGATTTTGATGATGCCTTGTTTATATTTAAACAAGAATATGGACTAGGTTTAATACTAGGTTTTACTTTGACTGCTTATGGCATTTATTTTGGTCGTAAGTTTCCTAAGCGCTTGGCATTTCATATTACCGGCGCATTTAGTTTCTTTTTAATGATAGCCACGTTATACGCACTTATTCCTAATTCAGCGTTAAGTACAGCGTATCCGCTTTGGGCAGTTATATTACTTGTTGGTAGTGCTGTTTTAATAAAAATTGCGCAGCACAGTGCTAGTTTGTATCAGCGTTTTACCTACTGGATAGTAGCAAATGCTAATATTACGCTCGCGATTACTATGCTATTAAACGACAGTGGCTTAACTATAGCGCTGGCTATTCAAGTGTTATTGATTAGCTTGCTGATCAAACGCCACAGCATACCTATGCCACATTGGCCTATTAAAGCACTGGTGGCAGCATTATTATTGCGACTAACTTTCTCACCTTGGACACCAAGTTACGAGGCTCTTACTATTTTTGGTTTGCACTGGAGTATAGTGGTGTACCCGCTGTGTACGGTGCTATTTTATGTTGCAGCAAGATGTTTTAACACATCAAAAATGCAGTTATGGCTAGAAGGTGCAGCGCTGCATTGCTTGGCATTATTTATTACCACCGAAACCAGTTATCAGCTAGTAGGGCATTATCCACAATTTGATTCATTGAGTTTTTACGAGCAAGTATTACTGGTTTGTAACTGGCTTGGGTTAGGTTGTGTGTATTTATATCGCGCGCGAATAGTAGGGAGTTTAGCAAAACTGTATCGCATTGGCGGCTTTGCATTGGCGGGCTTAGCTGGTGTGTTTGCACTAAAAACCTTAGTTGACGACAATCCGTTATTGAGTGCAATAGATATTGGTACAACGCCAATATTTAACTGGTTATTGTTATTATGGTTAGTACCTGCAGGGTTAACTTTGTGGTTAGCAAGGTTACTTAAAACTATAAATAGCAAAGCTATAAATACTAAGGTAATTGCAATAGTTCTCGCAATTGCGGGAATATTTACCTTCTTGGCAATTAACAGTTTAATTCGTCAATATTGGCAAGGGGCGTATATTTACTTATCTAAGGGGGTAGGTAACGCTGAGCTTTACAGCTATTCTATTATTTGGCTGGTACTAGGAGCAAGTACGGTTATAGTGGGCCATCTTAAAAATCAGCTACTAATACAAAAAGTAGGTTTAGGCTTATTGGCCGCGGTTATTTTAAAAGTATTTTTAATCGATATGGCAAACTTAACAGGTTTACTAAAAGCGATATCGTTTATTGGATTAGGGTTATCTTTAGTGGGGCTGAGCTGGTTGTTTCAAAAGCTGAGAAGCCGCGCTAATCTGGCTTAAGCCTTTATAAAATAAAGCAAAGGAAAACCCAGCCCGCTATTACTAGCAGGCTGGGTATAATCTTTAAGTGCTGTGATTTAGCAGCGCTTTTAGTTTGCCCGGTTTAATAGGCTTACTTAGATAATGAATATTAGCCGCTTTAGTTTCTAGTTTAAGCTCTTCATCGCGCACCGCTGTTATTAAGATAGCAGGGACTTGGTGTTGCCAAATATCTCTCAGGGTTTTTATAAGTGTTATGCCGTCGCAATCATTACCTAACTGGTAATCCATTAAAATCACATCGGGTGCGCTGTGCTCATTAGCGTGCGCAAGCACCTGTTCAACGTTATCAAATAAGGTGTAATTGGCTTGCCATTTGTTGAGTAAGCTTGCCATGGCAGCTAGATTGGCAGGATCGTCGTCAACGGCAACAATATTAATGGCGGCGCGGTTTTCCATTACACTATTAGCAATATTTTTATGCTGTACAAATTTTGCATCTCCATAAGGTACTTCAATACTAAAGCGGCTGCCTTTATTGGGCACTGAGCATACATCAAGCGGTAAGCTGAGTAAGTCAGCCATTCTTTTTACTACTCCTAAACCTAAGCCTATGCCTTTATTGTCGCCAGCCTCGACCCGGTAAAAGTCATTAAAAATTTTAGCTTGCTCTGCTTCACTGATCCCTTGTCCTGTATCCCATACTTCTATGCGCAGGCTATGTTTACGGTTTCTACAGGCAATTAAAACTTTACCACTTTGTGTGTACTTAATTGCATTAGAGAGCAGGTTTTGGATAATGCGTCGTAAATAAGTAATATCGCTGTGTACTATTTGCTGGTTAGAAAGCACTTTGAACGATAACCCTTTTACACTGAGTAAAATACTCGACTCGCTTTTAAGCGGTTGTAAAATATCGTCAATACAAAAGTGGCGGGGCGTAGGCGCCATTGCGCCTTGTTCTAACTTGGCTATTTCGAGCAGAGCCGACATTAAATGCACGGTAGAGTCTAGGCTGTCTCCTAGTTTATCAAGATTATTTTGATTAGTGCTATTGAGCTGCTTTTCGTCAATGGCGGCAAGGTATAAACGCGCGGCATTTAATGGCTGTAAAATATCGTGGCTCGCCAGTGCTAAAAAGCGGGTTTTACTGTCGTTGGCTTTTTCAGCCTCACGTTTAGCTAAAGTTAGTGCCTGCTCAGTTTGAACTCGGCTATCTATTTGCGCTTGAAGGTCTTTATTAATGGTTTGTACTTCTTGAGTACGCGCCTCAATGCGGTTTTCTAAATCGATATTAATTTCTTCCAGCGCATTTTGAGTATTAATATGTGTTGTTATGTCTGAAAAGCTGGTAACAAAGCCGCCATCAGGCAAAGGGTTACCTATCATTTCGTACACTTGGCCGTTGCGGCGGTGGCGAATAAAATGATGCGAGGTGCCATTTTTTAAATGACGAACCCGCTTATCTACATGGCGTTCTATTTCGCCTGGACCACATTCACCACGCTCTGCGTTGTAACGTATTATGTCTTCTACCGGTTGGCTCACTTCTAAAAAGCCTTCAGGGTAATTAAACATTTCGCTATAGCGTTTATTCCAAGCAACAAGTTTTAAATCTTTGTCGACCACAGAAAGACCATGGCTTAAGTTTTCAAGCGAGGTAAACAATAAGTTTTGGTTAAACTGCAGTGCTTGGGTGGTTTCATCAAAAAAGTTAACCACTTCTTCAAATGCCATGCGCTTACCAGACGATACAGTGTGCACTAATGCCTGAGCCGACGATGCACCAAGCACACCGGTTAACGCACGTTCGCAATAAGCAATAAACTCAGGTTTGGGGTGCGCGTTGTTGTCACTTAAATGATGGGCTAGGGCATAATTGGCTAATACTTGCTGGCTGCGCTGAATACCTAAAAAGGTCTGTAGCAGTATTTTAAAGTCGTATACTGTGGCTTTAACATCTTTATTTAAACGCTTTGATAAAATAGTCTGATCTTTTGGGTTAACAAATGCAGCAGCCTGAATTTTATCAATTAATCGCTCCTCAGCCCCTAACGAAAAGCTAATATAACAACCTATGTTAGCAAATAACGCAATCAGCGTGCCGCGGGTCATAAGGGTTTGTTGTAGCTCGTTATTTAGCGTGTTGCCAGCATCTAAAATAGGCAGCATTAAAAACAGCACCCAGCATATAAAGCCTGCAAGTAAGCCCGCATAAACGCCATAAGCATGGCCTTTTCGCCAATATAAACCACCTACAATAGCGGGTAATAATTGGGTTACTAACGAAAATGCCACCAAGCCCATGCTCGCTAATGCACTTCCGTGACCAAACCAATGCTGATAAAAATAAGCCAAGGTTAAAATACCGGCAATAGCAAAGCGTCGTACTAATAGTATTCTCGATCTATAGCTGGTGGTTATTAAGTTGCGTTTAAATTTGCGACGCAGTATTAGGGGCAGTACTACATCGTTTGAAATCATAGTACTTAAAGTGAGTGTTGCTACCACTATCATAGCAGTGGCAGCCGACAAGCCACCAATAAAAACGAAGGTGGTTAAAAAGGCATTATAGTGCAGCATTGGCAGGGCTAAAACAAAGCTGTCGGGTGAAAAGCTACGGCCTATTTCTGGGTGAATAGCGGCAGTTGCTATTGGAAAAATCATTGCTGCGGTAAGTAATAAGTACAGTGGAAACGCCCAGCGCGCGGTAAATAAATGACGCTTGTCTTGATTGTCGACCACAGTTACATGAAACTGACGCGGTAGGCAAATAATAGCCGCCGCAGCCATTAATGACTGGCCAATAAAGTTAAAACTAAAAAAGTCAAAGTCGGCCCAGTGTGTCCACAAAGGCTCGTCTACTTGATTAGCATAAGACTCAGGTAAGTTAAATAAAGAATACACAGCCAGCCCAGCCACCGCCATGAGTGCAATTAATTTTATGAGAGATTCAAACGCTACAGCAAGCATTAGCCCTGAACGATATTCAGTGACATCAACTTTTCGAGTGCCAAAAAATATCGCAAATAACGCCATAATTAAAGTTGCCGACAGGGCGACTATATCTCCAGATATTTTATTACTTGTTTGCAGCAGTAAAAAGCTCGAACTGAGCGCTTTTAATTGCAGCGCAATATACGGAATAGTCGCTAGTAGCGCGATTAAAGTCACCATAATAGCGGTGGTTTGGCGCTTGCCATAACGGGCAGAAATAAAGTCGGCAATGGTAGTAATATTTTGCTTTTTACTCACTAAAACTAATTTACGTAAAAAGCCTTGGCCGAAAAAAAATAATAATGCGGGGCCTAGTAATATTGGCAAAAAACTCCAACTGCTTGTGGCTGCAGTTCCTACCGAGCCGTAGTAGGTCCAAGATGTACAATAAATACCCAGTGAAAATGCATACACAAAAGGGTGGTGACTAATACGCTTAGCCAAAGGCGTGGTTTTATCGCCCCAACTTGCGAGCCAAAACAGCACCCCTATATAGCTCAAAGCAACAAAAATTAGTACGGCAGTCATGTATTTATTAAACCTTTTTGAATATGCACTCAACTAGCATGGACTATACACAATACCAGAGCTTGAATTAAGTGTGGGTGCGATATTTATTTATAAGTTTAAGTTATTGTTTTTAATTACTATTTATAAACATTAAATTATAGCAATACAGTATAAGACTAATGTCGCATGTAATCTAAATCCTCGCAAAATATTAACAAACCTTCTCTAATTAAATTTTTAAATAGCTGAAAAGTAATGCTTTTTAATTTTAACATCTGCTAAACACTGATTCTTTACTTAAAAGTTAACAAGCTGTTACGACTATGGTCGCAATTCAATATTTGCATTGCGTTGCTAAATTGGTAGATGAAAAATAAACCACTCATTACTTTTTAGTGATGCTTAAAGGGGAAAATAAAAATGGCTTTTAAAGATGAAGAACAAGCAAAAGCTTATTGGGCGGAAAATATTTCACTGTTATTTAAATTATTAGCAGTGTGGTTTGTCGTGTCATTTGGTTTTGGCATATTACTGGTTGATGTACTTAATGAAGTACGTTTTTTTGGGTTTAAACTTGGCTTCTGGTTCTCCCAGCAAGGTTCAATTTATACCTTTGTGGCTTTGATTTTTGTGTACGTAGTCAAAATGAATACGTTAGATAAAAAATATGGCGTAGACGAATAGGAGCTAAGCAATGGATGTTCAAACACTCACGTTTTTAATTGTTGGTTTAAGCTTCGCGCTTTATATCGGCATTGCAATTTGGGCCCGAGCGGGTTCAACTAAAGAGTTTTATGTAGCGGGCGGCGGCGTACCTCCTTTAGCTAATGGTATGGCAACCGCTGCCGATTGGATGAGCGCGGCGTCGTTTATTTCAATGGCGGGTATTATTTCGTTTGCGGGTTACGACGGCGGCGTTTACTTAATGGGGTGGACAGGTGGTTATGTATTACTTGCCATGTGTTTAGCGCCTTACTTACGTAAATTCGGCAAGTTTACTGTGCCAGACTTTATTGGCGACCGTTACTACTCACGTACCGCACGTTTAGTTGCTATTTTTTGTGCCATATTCATTTGTTTTACCTACATTGCAGGGCAAATGCGTGGCGTAGGCGTTGTTTTTTCCCGCTTTTTAGAAGTAGAAATTGAAACCGGTGTATACATAGGTATGGTTATTGTATTCTTTTATGCTGTTTTAGGTGGTATGAAAGGCATTACATATACGCAAGTTGCACAGTATTGTGTGCTGGTATTTGCTTACTTAGTACCGGCTATTTTTATCTCTATGATGATGACAGGTCACTTCCTGCCACAAACTGGTTTTGGTGCCACATTAATTGGCGGAGAAGGTGCTTATGTACTTGATAAGCTAGATGGCATAAGTTCGCAATTGGGCTTTTCTCAGTATACCGAAGGCTCTAAGAGTATGATTGATGTATTTGCTATTACCGGTGCATTAATGGTGGGTACTGCAGGTTTACCACATGTAATTGTTCGCTTTTTCACTGTACCTCGCGTTAAAGATACGCGTATATCAGCGGCATGGACCTTAGTGTTTATTGCTATTGTTTATACTACAGCACCAGCAGTTGCTGCATTTGCTCGCGTAAACATGGTTGATACTATTAACGGTAAAGATGGTAGCGGTACAGAGTATGCACAAGCACCAACGTGGATCAAAAACTGGGAACGTACCGGCTTAATTACTTTTAATGATAAAAATGGTGATGGCAAAATGTTTTACACTTCAGGCAGCATTGACGATCCAAACAGTGCTAATGAAGTAGATGTTGACCGCGACATTATGGTACTTGCTAATCCCGAAATAGCTAACTTACCAGCATGGGTTATTGCCCTAGTTGCTGCCGGTGGTATTGCAGCAGCATTATCAACAACCGCAGGTTTACTGTTAGTTATTTCTACCTCCGTATCGCACGATTTACTCAAGCGAACCCTTAAGCCTAATATTAGCGATAAGCAAGAGTTACTCGCAGCGAGGTTAGCTGCCATGGTCGCTATTGTTATATCCGCCTACTTTGGGATTAACCCGCCAGGGTTTGTGGCATCGGTGGTTGCATTTGCCTTCGGCTTAGCGGCAGCGAGTTTCTTCCCAGCTATTATTATGGGTATATTCTCTAAAGCAATGAACAGAGAAGGTGCAATTGCTGGCATGGTAACGGGTATTGGTTTTACCGCTGGCTATATTATTTACTTTAAATTTGTTAGCCCAGAGCTTAATAGTGCCGAGCATTGGTTTTTAGGTATTTCACCTGAAGGTATTGGCTTAGTGGGTATGATAATTAACTTTGCAGTTGCTGCAATAGTACTTAAATTTACTAAACCGACACCACTGGAAATTCAACAGTTGGTTGAAGGTATTCGTAATCCTAAAGGATCTAGTGAAGCTCACGATCACTAAGTCTATTTGCTTAACAGGCAATAAAAGTACCAAAAGCCCGACTTAAGTCGGGCTTTTTATTTGTTTAATAAATGATTACATTAAACCTTATATAAATCACTTAACGAGCGTAACTATGAGTGCAGAGCAGCAAGATATAACCCAGTTTGTAACTATGCAGGCCCCGTTTAGCATGCTTGAGGCGAGTGCTTGCAGCTATTTTGTAAAGCACCTTGATATTACTTACCTCAACCGTGAAAACCAAGCACAATGGCTGCAAAGTGATCACCCTAAGTTATTTTTAATTCGTTCAGGCTTATACGATTTAGTGGATAGTAAAGGCGATATAGTTACGCGTTTAGCACAAGGTGATTATTTTGGTTTTCCGTCGTTATTAACCGGTGAGGCGATGCAAAACAGGTTGGAAGTACAAAAAGAGGGCATAGTGTATATGCTGCCTCAGGAGTCGTTTGATTATTTGCGCCGCGAATATAAACCGTTTGAACAATATTTTGTGCGCGCTCATGCAAACCGCCTACTCTCATCACATTATAAAAGTAAAACAGAAAGCTGGTCGGAGAGAAAAATATCAGAGTTAATGACCCGAAAAGCCATTACTTTAACGCCAGATTCGAGTATTCGCCACGCGGCAAAACAAATGCAAGAGTATGGCGTGTCATCTATTATGATCACCCAAGATGCGCACTTAGTTGGGGTAGTAACCGACCGCGACTTACGTAATCGGGTACTGGCAGATGAAGTTGATCCACAGCAAAGCGTAAGCAGCATAATGACAGCAAAACCCAAGTTTATTTTTGAAAATAACCGGGTTTTTTCAGCGCTGCACCTAATGCTTAAACATAATATTCATCATATTCCAGTACTTGACGAAAACCACAAACCTTTGGGAATGATCACCAGTACCGATTTATTACGCCAGCAAAAAAGCGACCCGGTACAACTTATAGGTCGTATTTATAAAGCGCGCGCTATTGTCGATTTAAAACGCTACGCCAAAGAGATCCCAGAGTTGCTGCGCGGCTTTTCGTATAATATTGACGACATATCGCTAATTGGCAAATTACTCAGTGGCCTAACCGATGCACTCACCTCGCGGCTAATTTACTTGTATCAACAAGAACATGGAGTAGCACCAAGTAGTTTTAGTTTTATTTGTTTTGGCTCGCAAGCCCGTGAAGAACAAACCCTACATTCAGATCAAGACAATGGCTTATTATTACCCGATGGTTTAAATGACGATGAGTTAGCCTACTTTAAAGGCATGGGGGAATATGTTTGCGAAAACTTAGTAGAGTGCGGCATTAGACGTTGCCCTGGCAATATAATGGCCAGTAGCGAGTTGTGCCGAATGAGTATTAGTGACTGGCGCGAGCGCTTTTTTAAATGGATAAGCAGCCCAACCCCTCAAGCCATGCTCAACTGTAAAATATTTTTTGATTTACGCTTTATCGAAGGCTCACACACACTTTATAGTAAGTTTTATGAGCAACTTACGCACATGTCACGCAACGAATTATTTTACGCCGCCATGGCCAACGACATTGACTCAAACAGCGTGCCTATAGGCTTGTTTAATAATTTTAAAACCGAAAAAACAGAAAAAAACTATAAATATATCGACTTAAAAAAACGTGGCGTAGTAATAATTAACGACATAGTGCGTTTATATGCATTAAGAGCGGGGATTCGCCGTGCCAATACCCAAGAGCGTTTAGACGCATTGTTAAAACACACTTTACTCAGCAAAGAAGATATTTATAACCTAAAAGATTGCTGGCGTTTTTTAACCCAGCTGCGATTAAGCACGCAAATAAATCAAGAAGGGCTGCCCAGTAATTGTATTAACCCCGACCAATTAAACTCTTTAGAGCGCCACCAACTAAAAGAAGCATTTTATCTGGTAAAACAAGCGCAGCAAGCCGCTGTGTTTAAATTTGCCCGTGGTAGCTTATAGCATGGCTGTTTATAAAAAAACGGCGCACAAAGCGAGTAATAAACATTATGGTTAAGCGCTTAATTACCCGTTATTTTAAAAGGCGACAGCTACTGGCACACGCTGCTTTAAAGCAGCGCTACCTAGTGATTGACTTAGAGCTAACTGGGCTTGACGCTAAGCAGCACGAAATAGTGTCGCTAGCTTGGGTGGTTATAGAAAATCAATGTATAAAAATGAGTCAGTCGCAGCATTTAATTAATAAAGAGGTTAAAAACTTGGCACAAAGCCCAGTTTATCACGGCATTAATAATGATAATGTAGCTGCAGGGCAAAGTTTACATAGTATTTTAGAGCACCTTAGTGAGCACTTTAATGACTGTATTTTAGTGTTTCATAATGCCATGCTCGACTGGGGTTTTTTAAAACCAGCGCTTAAAAATGCCAATATTACTACGCGGCCAAAACTAATACTCTGTACCTTACAAATAGAAAAAAAGCGCCTGCAACATCAAGGCGTCGAAATAAAGCAAGATGATTTAACGTTAAACGAATGTCGTAATCGCTACGAACTGCCTAGTTATCATTGTCATCATGCACTTACCGACGCACAAGGCACAGCAGAGTTATTTTTGGCGCAGTGCCATCAAATAAGTAGCGGCAGAGGATTAAAAGTGAGGGAGCTTGCTTAGTTGCTACGATTTAAATCACTACTTTATGCACTCTTAACCTCTTTAATAAATAGTGTTTATGCATTTTAAACACCGTACTTGGCTTTTATTTTTACCTGAAAGCTAAGGCTACCATCTGAAAATTAAGCGCTAAATCAAGCTATTTTTGACCTTAGCTTGAAACTATTTTACACTTTCGTAACCTTATACATATTCTATTAGTATGTTTGTGAGCTTACAATCTATTCACATCACCCCAAACAATTGAGTTTTTATGCTAACAAAAATATTAAATTCATTACGTGTAGGCGCTTTAAGCCTTATGGCAATTTTAACCTTATCGGTGCATGCTCAAAGTGCTTTGCCAGAGACAGGTTTGACCGTTGGTGTAGCGGGGGATGCTCCCTTTGTTATACACAATCCCCAAAATAATTCACTAGAGGGGATTTCACTTACAATTTGGGAAAATATAGCCGATAAAAAAAATTGGGAATACCAATATAAATATTTTACTACGGTTGATGGGGCACTTACCGCTTTGCAGCAAGGCGAAGTTGATTTACTTGCTGGGCCGATTAGTATTACCTCGGAGCGAGTGGAAAAGTTTCTGTTTTCTCAGCCTTATTACCAATCGAGCCTTACTATTGCCTCGCGCGATGAAAATGCCAGTATTTGGGGTAAAATAAAACCCTTTTTTAGCATGCAATTACTAATTGCTGTTGCCATATTTTTATCTTTACTAGCCATTGTTGGGCTGCTCTTTTGGCTTGCTGAGCGCAAACATTCTCCAGAGCAGTTTCCTGCAGATCCAAAAAGAGGGATAGCTAACGGTATGTGGCTAGCCATAGTGACTATGAGTACAACAGGTTATGGCGACATGGCACCGGTGAGCTTAAAAGGACGAGTTGTAGCTGGTTGTTGGATGATTATTTCATTAATTTTTGCTACATCAATGATTGCAGGTATTGCCAGTACTCTTACCGTATCAAGCTTTAGCAGTTCTACTATTACACAAGTTGAACAATTTCCAGGTAAAAAAATTGCAGCATCAGCAGGCTCGCCAGCTATAGGCTTTATTGAAGAACATCAAGGCCAAAAAGTATTGGTAAATAACCTAAGCCAAGCCATGGAAAGACTAAAAGATAAAAGTGTTGATGGCGTTGTTTTTGACCGTCCACAATTGTTGTTTTATAAAAATAAACATAAAGCAGAGAATATTCATATTCCAAGTGCGGAGTATTATAAGCAAGGTTACGGCTTCGCATTTAGAGCCGACAGTAAACTAGTTAACGACGTTAACTTAGTTTTATTAAGGCTTGCAGAAGATCAAAAAATTGAACAAATAATGGCAGAGTATTTAGGTGATAAATAACTGTTATATAAGCCTTAGGGGCTACCCTTAAGGCAATAATTAATTATTATTTACTTTATCATCAATAATTTAAATTATTGGGTGCCAGTTTTATTTTGTAGTTACATTTGTTTTGAAAATGCCTAGAGATTAGAGAGTAATTAAGATTAGATAATCAAGAAGTAAAATAAAAGCACGGCACTATAATGCCGTACTTTTAGTTATTATTATTAGAAAAAAGAAGCCATTGCGTAGGCTGTTTTTTCAAACATAAGTGGCTGGGCCTCCTCAAGTTCTAAATTTGCTTTATTAGCCGTGGTGACCACACGGGTTCGGTATTCTTTTTGATCAGTTGCTTCTGAGTAAGTTTGAGTTGTTGCGCCATCGTCAGATATTTTAGTATTGGTCTTTGAATCACGACGCACTATTACGCCACTACGAGCTCGCTCTTTTATTTGAATATCGGCCACCAAAAGATAGGTTACGTCTTTAACAAACGCATTTGTGGCAGTTGAAACTAAGCCACCAATTATGCCACCGGCTGCGGCCCCGCGATATCCACTACCAGATGCAAATGCTACTGCAGAACCTGCAGCAACGCCTTCGTAACCCCTGCTTAAATAGTTTTCAGCTGCTGTAGGAGAGGCCTTTTCTAAGTTACGTACAAAAACACTCATACTGTATTGCGCATCACTAGGGCTATCGACAATTTGATAGCCATTACCACTACTCTCTATTTGAGTGATCAGGGATTGTCTAAACACATTACGATCAAATTCCATTACTGCAGATCGAACCTCCATATAAATTTTTCTCTGTTGTGATGGAACAGGATCAACAAAGATAGAAGTGCTGAGCTTGGTTTGTACATCCAAATCTTTTTTAGCTATTGAGGTATGAATTGCTCCACAACCCGAAATAAAAAGCGTAAAAACAGCAAACAGTACAATATATATTTGATGCATTATCATAGTAATTTCCTTCTAATTTGAATTTATGGATCAGACAGATTAACTAAAATCATTACTCTAATAATACCGGCCGTGATAACGGTAGTAGTAACGACAATTACGATACTGAGTCCAGTTATATCTGAGTAGATCTCGACAGGTATAGCCGTTACGCCAATAAGTGCCTTTGTATTCTTCAGGTTTAATATTTTTCTCTAGCATACTTTTTATATAAGCATCGACCTCTTCAGGCTTTTCAGCCAAAAAGGGTCTAGACATAACCTCAGCATTCAATTGTGCTTGCATGCGTGCCAATTCATTTTTTTCTGATTTGGTTTGCTGTGCGTTGGTATTAAATGCGCATATAGCAATAAAAATGGCTAGAAACTGATGTAAAACTAACCTGTTGGAGAGTGAAACATGACTACTGTTCATAACCTTGCTCCTTAAAGTGTTGCTTAAGCGAATGTGCGTAGCAGTAATTATATAATAGTCAACATTGTTCAAAAAACAACCAGAGTGGCAGGGGGACATTTTTTACTTATGCGCAGTAGATACTAAATGGATAAGTATCCAGCTGTAGCGTCAAAATATGCAGTTAAAGTTTTTTGTATTAAAATAAAATAGCGATTGAAAAATTAATAATGCTATATTTAACAGTAGCTTAAATCTATAGGGTTTTGCTGGTTGGTTACTAACGGCGACTAGCTTTGTTTATAGTAGCGTTATTGCTAGCGTGAAAATGGCAGGCGTTGTTTTGCTCTGGGAGCAATTTATTAAGCAAAGTTCTGACAACGAATGGCCGCGAGTTACATATTTAACTTATCATTTATTTAAAGTTTCTAATCGCTCCCTCTTATAATAAAGCTCAAGGTCGATTACAATACCGCCATCTAAAAGGCACATTGCCTTTATCTGCACGCAAAAAGAGTGGATTTTATATTTCATGGCAATCAAACTTGCAATTAATGGTTTTGGTCGTATTGGTCGAAATATTGTCCGCGCGTTATACGAATCAGGTTTGAGCAACGAGATAAAAATTGTTGCGATTAACGAACTTGCTGACCCTAAAGCTATTGCTCACTTATTAAAATACGACACCTCTCATGGTCGTTTCTCTTTTCCTGTAAAGCTTGGTGAGGACACCATTAGCGTAGCAGGCGATGCTATTGCTCTTTTCTGTGAGCCAAATCCGGCGGAATTACCTTGGAAAACCTTAGGTGTAGACGTAGTACTTGAATGTACTGGGGTTTATCACTCGCGCGAACATGCACAGCTACATTTAACCGCAGGCGCTAAAAAAGTGTTGTTTTCGCATCCAGCTGATAACGATGTTGATGCCACTATTGTTTATGGTATTAACGACGATGAGCTAAAACCAGAGCACACTATCGTCTCTAATGGTTCGTGTACTACTAACTGTGTAGTGCCGGTTATTAAAGTGTTAGATGATGCATTTGGTATTGAATCGGGTGCTATTACCACAATACATGCCTCGATGAACGATCAGCCGGTAATTGATGCCTACCACCACGATTTACGCCGTACACGCGCAGCCAGCCAATCTATTATTCCAGTTGATACAAAACTAGCCCGCGGTATAGACCGTATTTTACCTAAATTTAAAGGCCGCTTTGAAGCCATTGCTGTACGCGTGCCTACTATTAACGTAACGGCTATGGATTTAAGTGTAACGGTTAATACCGATGTAGATTTAAATGCAGTAAATAACGCGCTTAAAGCACAAGCTAAAGATCGCCTTGAAGGCATTTTAAGTTACACCGCAGAGCCACTAGTATCGATTGATTTTAATCATGATCCACATTCTTGTATTATAGATGGTACCCAAACACGAGTTAGTCATAAACGACTGATAAAGTTACTAGTTTGGTGCGATAACGAGTGGGGTTTTGCTAATCGAATGCTCGACACTGCGCGTGCAATGGTCGCGTTAGAAAAAATAACTAATATAAAATAACCGCCTTTTATTGGGTTTAGTATCGTTAACTAAGGAGATGTTCATGTCGGTCATAAAAATGGCAGATTTAGATTTAAACGGCAAGCGTGTATTAATTCGTGAAGATTTAAATGTACCCGTTAAAGCAGGTAAAGTGACGTCAGATGCGCGTATTCGTGCGGCGCTACCAACAATTAAGTTAGCCCTTGAAAAAGGCGCAAAAGTAATGGTTATGTCACACCTTGGCCGCCCTACGGAAGGGGAATATGACGAAGAGTTTTCTCTTGCTCCTGTCGTTAATTACTTAAACGATGCCCTAGAGCAAACAGTACGTTTAGAAAAAGACTACCTAAACGGTGTTGAACTTGCTGATAACGAAGTGGTGGTATTTGAGAACGTACGCTTTAACAAAGGCGAAAAAAATAACGACGAAGCGCTATCTAAACAACTTGCAGCATTATGTGATGTTTACGTAATGGATGCATTTGGTACGGCGCATCGCGCACAAGCCTCTACCCATGGTGTAGGTTTATTTGCAGATGTTGCGTGTGCAGGGCCATTATTATCGGCAGAGCTTGAAGCTCTTGGCAAAGCACTTGATAACCCAGCTCGCCCATTAGTGGCGATTGTGGGTGGTTCAAAAGTGTCTACTAAATTAACAGTGCTTGATTCACTATCAAAAATTGTTGATCAGCTAGTAACCGGTGGCGGTATTGCTAATACCTTTATTGCGGCGGCGGGTTATCCTGTTGGTAAATCGCTTTACGAAGCTGATTTAATGGATGAAGCGAATCGCTTATGCGCAGCGGCTGTTGCTAACAATGGTGAAATTCCAGTACCGACTGATGTTGTTGTAGGTAATGAGTTTTCAGACTCAGCAGTAGCAACACTTAAAGATGTAAGTGAAGTTACCAGCGACGATATGATTTTTGATATTGGCCCAGATACAGCAAACAAGCTGGCAAAAATAATTGCTAATGCAGGTACTGTAGTATGGAATGGCCCTGTTGGCGTGTTTGAGTTTGACCAATTTGGTAACGGTACTCGTGCTATTGCCCAAGCTATTGCTAATTCAAATGCGTTTTCGATTGCAGGCGGTGGCGACACCTTAGCGGCAATTGATAAGTACGGCATTAGCGATAAAATATCGTATATTTCTACTGGTGGTGGTGCGTTTTTAGAGTTTTTAGAAGGCAAAAAGCTACCAGCAGTTGAAATGCTAGAATCGCGCGCTAAGTAATTTATTTTATTTAGGCGTAAGCGGATGGAGGTTACTTCATCCGCAATAATTAATTATTAAATACCTCTCACCCTAATTTAATAATTGATTTTTACGCGTTAGTTACTGTTTATCAGTACTAATTCGTGGCGCAGTGATTGCGCCAAACTAACACATCCGTTCAAACTAGATGGCAGAGAACTGCTATCAAAAAATTGGAGAAAACCCAATGGCTTTAATCAGTATGCGACAACTTCTGGATCATGCCGCTGAGCATGGTTATGGCGTACCTGCTTTTAACGTTAACAACCAAGAGCAAATGCGCGCAATAATGGAAGCGGCTGACAAAACCAATAGCCCTGTAATTGTGCAAGGTTCTGCAGGCGCACGTGCTTATGCTGGTGCCCCATTTATTCGTCATATGATTTTAGCAGCGGTTGAAGAGTGGCCACATATTCCAGTGGTTATGCATCAAGATCACGGTACATCACCGGGTGTATGTCAGCGTTCAATTCAACTTGGGTTTTCATCAGTAATGATGGACGGCTCATTATTGAGCGATGGTAAAACACCTTCAAGCTACGAATACAACGTAGAAGTAACCCGTAAAACTGTAGAAATGGCACATGCGTGTGGTGTTTCTGTTGAAGGCGAACTGGGTGTTTTAGGTTCGCTTGAAACAGGTGAAGCAGGCGAAGAAGATGGTATTGGCGCAGAGGGTAAATTAACCACTGAGCAAATGCTAACTAATCCAGAAGAAGCGGCTGACTTTGTAAATAAAACCCATGTTGATGCGCTGGCAATTGCTTGTGGTACATCGCACGGTGCGTATAAATTTACTCGTCCACCAACGGATGATATTTTAGCGATTGATCGTATTAAAGCAATTCATGCACGTATTCCAAATACTCACTTAGTAATGCATGGCTCATCATCGGTTCCACAAGAATGGTTAGAAATAATTAATCAGTACGGTGGCGAAATTCCAGAAACTTACGGTGTGCCAGTAGAGCAAATTATTGAAGGGATTAAGTTTGGCGTACGTAAAGTTAATATTGATACAGACTTACGTTTAGCATCTACCGGTGCGGTGCGTCGCCATTTGGCGCTTAATCCGGCAAACTTCGATCCGCGTAAATTTTTAGCGGCAGCAACTCAAGCCATGACCGATATTTGTATTTCGCGTTATGAGTCGTTTGGTACAGCAGGCCAAGCTAGCAAAATTAAACCAATTTCATTAGATGAAATGCATCTTAAGTATTTAAGCGGCGAGTTAGACCCACGCATTAAATAATTGATCATTTTAGACTTTTTACTAAAGCCAGTTGCATTGTCACTGGCTTTTTTTATGCCGTTTAGGGATCAATATCTTACTAACAGCAGGTAATTAGGATCACTGAATTACTAACGTGATCAGTTTGAGATCATTACTTTACTAAGTAAACCGGTATTTTAGCCCTAGTTGGCGCTTAAATTCATTATTAAATAAAAGAATAGTACAAACAATCATCAGCTTAGCTATTTCACTGGGTATAATAGTGATCCCAAAACGGATCTGCTTAATAAAACTCTGATCTTTTAATTTAAGATCATCACAATGCAGATCATAATTGTATTACTAGGTTAGCGTATGCTATTTAAGTGAACAAAGTTGGCTGCTTTAACACACAATGTTAGTAAAATAATGATCCTGCTATACGCTTTGCTTTATCGCTATAATTGCGTGTAAATATTTATTTTGTCACTATTTTGTGTTTTTTTACTGTTATATTAACTTACGCGCTAGGTTTTCATAAAAGTGTCATACTTAGTCATAATAATGAAAACAAATTCGATAGCTAAGAGATAAATGGAATGTCACGTAAAGTATTAGTCGTTGATGATGAAGCACCGATCAGAGAAATGTTGGTTTTTGTTTTAGAACAAAATGGATTTCAGGCAATTGAAGCAGAAGATTACGACTCTGCTATTGCGGCAATGGTAGAGCCATACCCAGATATGGTATTACTCGATTGGATGTTACCAGGGGGTAGCGGAATTCAAATTGCTAAAAAGTTTAAACAAAATGAATACACACGCGCTATTCCCATTATTATGCTCACCGCTCGTGGCGAAGAAGAAGACAAAGTACGCGGCCTAGAAGTAGGTGCCGATGACTATGTTACTAAGCCATTTTCGCCCAAAGAACTCATGGCCCGCATTAAAGCGGTTATACGTCGTGTGTCGCCCACCTCATTAGAAGAAGCAATTGACGTACATGGCCTGCGCCTTGATCCTATTTCGCACCGCGTTACCTCAGGTGGCAGTGAGCTTGATATGGGGCCTACCGAATTTAGATTACTACACTTTTTTATGACCCACACCGAGCGCGTATATAGCCGTGAGCAATTACTTGATCAAGTTTGGGGTACTAACGTATACGTTGAAGACCGTACGGTTGATGTACACATTCGCCGCTTACGTAAAGCTATTTCACCCTTAGGGCATGACCGCTTAGTGCAAACGGTACGCGGAGCAGGTTATCGCTTTTCAAGTAAATTATAATGTACTTGCAGCTTAACTAAGTAACCTGAACTCTGGTTAAGAGATTTACTAACGTATTGAATCGTATTTATATTTAATTTTATTTTCTCTAGCCAGAGGTTTTCAGTGAAAACAAGGCGAATTTACGCGTCAATAGCTGGCCTATTGCAAGTAAATTCAACGCAGTTAGCGCTGAAAATAGCTGCTTGAGATAAGTTTATTATCCGGAGCTCAGGTTAAGTACCAATGGATAGCGACTTTAAGGTAACAGTGTATGTATAGAGTTATTAATAAACGCACCTTAGTTAAACGGCTGTTTATCTATTTTATACCTTTACTGCTAATAGGGCTGTTAGTAGGTGCCCCATTTTTGTTGTTATTTTTAGGCTCATTTTCGCTACTTATTTGGCACTACTACCAACTTTATCGTTTAAGTGATTGGTTGCTTAATCAACAAAGCTTTAACCCGCCCGAAGGAGAGGGCGCATGGGAGCAGGTATTCGAAGGTATTTATCAGCTGCAGCATCGTAATCGTAAAAAGCGTAATGAACTATCGGCATTAATTCATCGCTTTCGTGATGGTGCTGAAGCCATTCCTGATGCGGTGATAGTGCTGCAAAATGATTTAACCATTTATTGGTGTAATCAACTGGCATTAAAAGTATTAGGCTTGCAGTGGCCTACAGATCAAGGGCAGCGTCTGGATAACTTAATTCGTGAACCTAAATTTGCTAAGTATATGCACCGCGGCCAATTTACCGAGCCACTGGAGCTTGAAAGTGGTCATAACATAGAGCAAATACTTGAGTTTAGAGTTATGCCCTATGCCAGCACACAGTTAATGGTAGTAGTACGCGATGTAACCCGCTTAAAGCAACTAGAACAAATGCGCAAAGACTTTGTTGCCAATGTGTCGCATGAACTGCGAACTCCGCTCACGGTGGTTACAGGCTATCTTGAGATGATGGATAGCGACATGATGCCACCGCCCGCAATGTGGAATAAAGCCCAAAATACTATGCTTGAGCAATGCAAACGCATGGACAGTTTAGTTACTCAGCTGCTATCACTATCACGTATAGAAGGTGCGCGTAAGCAAAATAACGATAAAGCGGTTAATGTACCCTTACTACTTAACTATATTCAAACAGAAGCTAACTCAATTAATCAGCAAAAAAAGCATCAGCTTATTTTTAATATTGATACTTCCTTAGATATTAGCGGATCAGCAGATGAACTGCGCAGTGCATTCTCTAATTTAGTTTTTAACGCCATTCATTACACTAAACCAGGCGGAAAAATAACAATATGTTGGCAGCGTCAAAACGATCGAGCTTGCTTTAGCGTAACCGATAATGGTGATGGTATTGCGCCTGAGCATATAAATCGTTTAACGGAGCGCTTTTACCGGGTAGATAAAGCGCGCAGTCGCACTACAGGTGGTTCAGGCCTTGGGCTCGCAATTACCAAACACGTATTAACTCGCCACAATAGCCAGTTAAAGATTAGTAGTGTTTTGGGTCAAGGTTCGTGTTTTTCTTTTGATTTTTCAAGTAATAAAATAGTACCTATGAGCAGCACAGTACAAACAAGTGGCAAGTCATAAAAGTGTCATTTAAGGGTAATATCACTGTCATCTACACAATTTACAGTGAACACAGTTAAAAAATGGGACGAACAAATTGGAGAACCCCACATGAAATTTAAAAACTTAGTTGCCGCAATGGGTGTGGCTGTTACAACGTTTGTATCTGCACAAGCAGTCGCTTTGGATAACGCACTACCTGAGTATCAAAAAATTAGTGGTGTTTCAGGGAACTTTTCATCGGTAGGTTCAGACACATTAGCGAACATGATGACATTTTGGGCTGAAGAATATAAACGTATTTATCCAAATATAAATATTCAAATACAAGCAGCTGGCTCATCAACTGCGCCACCGGCATTAACCGAAGGCACAGCAAATTTAGGGCCAATGAGCCGTAAAATGAAATCAAAAGAAGTTGAAGCATTCGAAAAACGCCATGGTTATAAACCCACAGAAGTACGGGTTGCCATCGATGCACTTGCGGTATTTGTACACAAAGACAACCCTATAGAAGGGCTACGTATTGATGAAATAGATGCTATTTTTTCATCTACTCGTAAGTGCGGTGCAACGCAGCAAGTTAACCGCTGGAGTGACGTAGGTTTAACTGGAGAATGGGCTGCTAAAGATATTCAATTGTATGGGCGTAACTCGGTATCAGGCACTTATGGTTACTTTAAAAAGAAAGCACTGTGTAAAGGCGACTTTCGTAATAACGTAAATGAGCAACCGGGTTCAGCATCTGTAGTGCAGTCTATTTCATCTTCATTGAACGCGATTGGCTACTCAGGAATTGGCTATAAAACCTCTGGTGTACGCACAGTTCCACTGGCCAAAAAAGGCAGCCACTTTGTTGATGCAACGCTTGAAAATGTAGCACAAGGTAAGTATCCGCTGTCGCGCTTTTTATACCTTTACGTGAACAAGCACCCGAATAAACCATTAGCACCAATTGAAGCTGAATTTTTAAAAATGGTATTGTCGAAAGATGGGCAGAAAATTGTAGAAAAAGACGGTTATGTACCGCTTTCAGCCAAATTGGCTGAAGTTGAGCTTAAAAAGTTAGGCTTAAATTAAGTCACTAAATTATACGCAATAAAAAACCGCTCATTGAGCGGTTTTTTTATATTTACTGTTCAGGTAAAAGCTTAATACTTATATGTTACCTAAGTTTTCGGCTTGTGCTTTACACTGATTATAGCTCTCAACACACTTAGCTGAGCATACTTGCTGCTTTAAACCTTCGCCAGTTGATTGTTGCTCACAACTACTTTCGCATTGATAGTTTTGTTGTGCACATTGATTTAACTCTGGATTTCCAGCGTTATTCTGACAACCTGCTAATAGCATAAATGTAAGGGCTACTGCGCTCATTTTTATTAAAGTATGCATGCTTATCCTTAAATGAAAGTCGCGGTTATATTAAACTTCAACCTGAAGGTTATCGATTAATCTAACACTGCCTAAATAGGCCGCGGCTAAAATAACAAATTTGTTATCATCGAGTGTAGCAGCTTTTAACGTATCTCGTTGAGCTATCGAAAAATAGTCTGGTTTTAATCCAGCTTGCTGTAAACTTTGTTTGGCTGTTTCTTCCAGCGTAGCAAAGTCAGTATTACCACTTTTAAGTTGCTCAGCGCAGTTATTAAGCACTTTAAAAAGTGCGGTGGCACTGTCTTTTTGCTCATTCGATAAGTAACCATTACGCGAACTCATAGCAAGCCCAGAGACTTCACGCATAGTTGATACACCAATAACTTCAACCGGAATCGATAAGTCGCGAGCCATAGTTTTAATTACTTGTAGCTGCTGAAAGTCTTTTTCGCCAAAACAAGCGTAATCTGGCTGCACTAAATTAAAGAGTTTAGTAACAACTGTTGCCACACCTCTAAAGTGCCCTGGGCGTGAACCACCACAATAACCTAATGAAATATCAGGTACATCTACAAAGCTTTGTGCAGCTAAACCATTAGGATAAATAGTTTCTACACTTGGCGTAAATACAATATCAGTTTCAAGGTCGGCTAAGCCACGCTTGTCCTCATCAAGGGTACGAGGGTAATTGTCTAAGTCTTCATTAGCGCCAAATTGCATAGGGTTAACAAAAATGCTTACTACGACTTTATCGGCCATCATTTTTGCTTTTTCGACTAACGAAAAGTGGCCTAAGTGCAAGTTGCCCATAGTGGGTACTAGGGCAATGCTTAATCCGGCTTGGCGCCATGCTTTAATTTGGCTACGTAATGATTTAATTTCAGTAATTGACTGCATTATTTAAACTCGTGTTCGGCACTTGGAAAGGCACCGCTTTTTACATCGGTACAATACTTTTTAACGGCTTCAGGCATATTGCCTGTTTCGAGTAAAAAGTTTTTCGAAAATTTAGGAATAAACCCAGCAGAAATACCTACTAAGTCGTGCATTACTAATATTTGACCATCGGTAGTATTACCCGCGCCAATGCCAATAGTAGGAATAGTTAATGCGTCGGTAACGCGTTTTGCCAGTGCGCTTGGAATACATTCCAGTACTAATAATTGTGCGCCAGCCGCTTCAAGGGCTTTTGCATCGGCAATTATTTTTAGTGCTTGCTCTTCTGCACGCCCTTGTACTTTAAAACCACCAAACACATGTACCGACTGCGGCGTTAGGCCTAAATGACCACACACAGGAATACCTTGTTGAGTTAGGGCTTCAATGCTCTCAAAAAGCCATTCCCCCCCTTCTAACTTAACCATGTTAGCACCAGCACGCATTAGCTCAGCGGCATTTTTACAGGTGTCGTTGGGGCTCGAATAAGTCATAAACGGCATATCAGCAATTACAAACAACTCACGGCTACCCGCACGTACGCAACGAGTGTGATAGGCAATATCTTGATTAGTTACGCCAAGTGTATCGTCGCCGCCTTGTAATACCATACCCAAAGAGTCGCCAACTAAAATAACTTCAACGCCGTTATCATGAAATAACTTAGCAAAACTGGCATCATAAGCTGTTAAAGCAGTAATTTTATTTTTTTCTGCTTTCATTTTATTTAAAGTTGAAACTGTTATTTTAGACATAATTTTCTCACCGGCATAAGCCTTAGTTAATTACTGTGGTAATTGTTGTAAATTGTTAAGCGGTAATGTATTTGCAATAGTGTGTAGTGCAATGCCGCTGGGTAAAATAAGTTTTGGCGCAAGTTCTAGCAGTGGATACACAACAAACTCACGTTCAGTTAAACCATAATGAGGCACTATAAGGCGCTCGGTATTAATTGTTTGTGCGTCAAACAATAACATATCTATATCTAAAGTACGTGGCCCCCAACGCTCGGCTTTTCTAACACGGCCATGCTCAAGCTCAATTGCTTGGGTTAAATCAAGCAGCTTTTCAGGGCTAAGCGTAGTGTTTATGCAGGCAACGGCGTTAATATAGTCAGGTTGGTCTTGTGGGCCCATGGGCTTACTCGCATAGTAATGCGAAACACTTATAAATTCACAATCTGGCAGCTTTTTAAGCGCGGCAATAGCGTTATCAAGCTGCTTTTTTGGTGAGTTTAAATTGGCACCCAAACCTAAATAAACACAGTGCATAGAAGTTACTCTGTTGGCTTTTTAGGTGTGCGGCGGCGAGCGCGTCTGCGTGGTTTTGGCCCCGCAGGCTGACCCAAGGTTCTTACCATTTCTTTTTGGCCATTAATATCTAGGCTCAAATAGTGTGTCCACCACTGAGCAAGCTCGCTATGTTGTGTTTCTCCTGCCTCTACACGCATTAATAAAAAGTCGTATGCGGCTTTAAAGCGAGGTTGCTGCGTTAATCTGTATGCACGTTGGCCGGCACGTTTATCTAAACGATGCTGTATATGCCAAATGTCGCGTGCGCCTAAAGTAAAGCGTTTAGGAACAGCTATGTGCTGGGCGTTATCGCTAAGTACACTATTAATTGCTTGCGAAAATGCATCGTATTCAGAGAGCTGCTCTTCATTTTGTACTGTTTTAGTGCGCTCTAATAGCGGAAACCAAAGTAGCGCAGCAAATACATACGCAGGGGTTACTTTTTTATCTGCGTTAATACGATCGTCTGTATTTTTAAACATGTTTTCAATAAAAGTGGCTTCAAGCCCGCCAGGATTATTATCTAAAATACGGTTTAGCTCTGGAAACAGTGAGTTAAATAGGCCGTATTTGCGCAGCATTAAGTAGTTAGCTTGTGCTTTGCCGTTTAAAAACAGTTTGAGTATTTCTTCAAACAAACGCGCTGGTGGTATGTTATCTAGCAAACTTGCTAAAGCAGTCATCGGCTTTTCGCTGTTTGGTGCAATTTTCATATCTAGCTTAGTGGCAAAGCGTACCGCACGTAGCATGCGCACCGGATCTTCACGGTAACGCGTTTCTGGATCGCCAATTAGCTCAATTTGTTTAGCTTTTATTGCGGCTAAACCATTGGCGTAATCGTAAATACAAAAATCGTTAATTGAGTAATAAAGTGCATTGATTGAAAAGTCACGGCGTTCTGCGTCTTCCTCAATACTGCCAAATACGTTGTCGCGTAGCAATTGCCCTTGCTCACTCGATTGGCTTATTTGGTTTTTGTCCTCTGGCGCTTCGTGGTGCCCGCGCATGGTGGCTACTTCTATTATTTCACGACCAAATACAATGTGAGCTAAACGAAAGCGGCGGCCAATTAAGCGACAGTTTCTAAATAACTTTTTAACTTGTTCTGGCGTGGCATTTGTTACCACGTCAAAATCTTTTGGTTGTTGACCTAACAATACATCGCGAATACAACCACCAACTAGGTAGGCGTCAAAACCACCGTCTTTTAAACGGTATAAAACTTTGATTGCATTTGGGCTAAATTGTTTACGAGAAATACCATGTTCACCTCGTGAGATCACTAGCGGTTCGCTGCTTATTGCCGTGTTTTCGGCACTGGCATTTGGGCCGATTATTTGTCGACAAAATTGAAAAAGCTTGGAAATAATAGTCTGTCTCCTAGAAGGTGTTGATTGACTTGCCATTGCAATCAAAATTACAGCAAATGTAGGTGTTATAACCTATTACTGGCTGATTAATGTAAATAGCATATATTTAGGCGGCTATCATATACCAGCAAGGTTTAAAAATTAAGTTGCTGCACTGAAATTAAGCCATTTTTAGCGATTTTTATTTACTTAAAGGTTTAAATTATTGCGCGCGGGGAGTTGTGGGCTGCTAAATTTGAATTTCAGCAAGGTTTGGCACTTGGTTTAAGCTAAAGTTATTTACCCCCCATGCAAGTAGTTGCTCAATATTTAAGTCCATAAGCTGATTATGTACTGCTAGGCCTAAAAACGCGAACACATCGATAAGTACCGGTTTAGGGTTTTGCTTACAAATTGCTGGCGCATAATTTTGTTTTGAGAGCTTAAATCCGGGCTTTGCAACCGCTAAGGGTAAATGAGCAAATTGGGGTACTGGGCTATTAAGTTGTTTAAACAAACTGATCTGTCGAGCGGTAGGCTCAATTAGGTCGGCTCCTCTAACAATGCACGTGATCCCTTGGTCTATATCGTCAATTACCACCACAAGCTGGTAGGCAAATAAACCATCGCTGCGCTTTATTATGTAATCTTCAGCAGCAAAGGCGTTATTAACGTTTATGTCGCCTTGAATTAAATCGTTAAATTGGTTGGTGGCAAAGCTTTGGCTAAGGCGCAGGGCATTGTGGGTTATATCTTGGTGCAGGTTTTTACAATGACCTTGGTAAATTCCGCCAATAGCTTTAATTTGTTTGCGCGAGCAACTACAGGCATAAACAAGGTTTTTATTGTGTAAAGAGTTAACAACATCTTGGTATAAATCTAAACGTTGTGTTTGATAAACGACGTTTTCATCCCAGTGCAGAGAATAGGCTTGTAAGGTATTTAGAATGTCGGTGTCGGCGCCTTTTACAACGCGAGTGGTGTCTATATCTTCGATGCGAACTAACCATTTTCCTTGGTTAGCTTTAGCATCAAGATAGCTACCTACAGCCGCTACTAATGAGCCAAAATGTAATGGCCCAGAAGGAGACGGTGCAAATCGACCGCAGTATTTACGCGTTGGCGTAATAACGGCTGTAGTAAACATAACTAATATAAGTTAATTAGCCACGTCCAGATTGCTTTTCTTTAATTTCTGCAAGTGTTTTACAGTCTACGCATAAATCAGCAGTCGGGCGCGCTTCTAAGCGGCGAATACCAATTTCGATTCCACAAGACTCACAAAAACCAAAATCATCTTCTTTAATTAAGTTGATTGTTTTTTCAATTTTTTTGATCAGTTTGCGTTCGCGGTCACGAGTACGAAGTTCTAAAGAGAACTCTTCTTCTTGCGCAGCACGGTCAACTGGATCAGGAAAGTTAGCAGCTTCATCTTGCATATACGATTTAGTACGATCAACTTCGTTGCGTAAATCGTTACGCCAAGTTTCTAAAATTGTTTTAAAATGAAGACGTTGTGCTTCATTCATATACTCTTCACCAGGCTTTTCTTGGTATGGTTCTAAACCGGCTTGAGCCAATAATCCTAATCTATTTTGGTTTGGCATAACTCTCTCCTAAATCCTTAATTTAATGCCTCAGCATTAGCCGGCGGTATAAATAACAGAATCTTATACCCTAGGCAAATTTATTTTTAATTAATCGAATTAGCTGTAACCACGTTTATTGATTTAAAAGTATGATAAGTAATATTTGTACTTTTTTAATCGCACTATCGGTTTCTAAACTTGCCTTTATATGTGGGCTAAAAGTTAAAAAACAAGCTGTTACTTAAAATTTACTTTATATATTTAGCCCATTACCGCTGCTTTATATTTGTATTTACCAAGAGTAAATTACAACACCTTGTATTAAATGATGATTATATAAAAGGGAGCTTTTCTTTTAAGATAATTTCGTTGGTAGAAATATCTGCTTTATATACTAATACCTCAACGCCTTGGTTAATTGCCTCATTTAGTAACTGTGCGTATTTATTGTCTATATGAGCAGCTGCGCTTACCTGATTTATTCCCTGGTGCAGTACAGCAAAAAGTAATACTGCACGATGACCTTGCTCCACCATCTCTATTAATTCGCGAATATGTTTTTGCCCGCGCAGAGTTGGTGCATCAGGAAAGTAGCCTTGGCCACTGCGGGGGTTATCTTGGCTTAAGAGCGTTACCGATTTAACTTCAACGTAGCAATTAGGACGCTCATCGCTGGTTAGTAAAAAGTCGATACGGCTGTTTTCGTTGCCATATTTAACTTCGCTTTGTAATTGCTGATAATTGCTAAGCTCACTAATAACATTGGCATTTATAGCTTCAGCAACCACTTTATTTGCTACTGCGGTATTAACGCAAATAAGTTGCGATAAGCTATTTTGGGTGAGCTCTAACGATTGCGGATATTTGCGTTTGCTATTAGTACTGGTGGAGTAAAAAGCATTAAAACCGGGTTCAGCGCAGCCAGTCATTTTACCCGTATTGGCACAATGGGCGGTAAACTCTGAGCCATCACTGAGCTGTAAATCAGCTAAAAAACGTTTATAGCGTTTTAATAAGGTGGCTGATTGCAGGGCAGGTTGGTACTTCATAATAACTTCCGTAGCGTAATTTATGTTATTTATCTCAAGCTGTTGGGAACTCAAGCGCTCTATAGTAAACTCGGTGGCACATTTAAGTGCAAGGATATTCTAACATGAGTGAAAAATTTGTTGTTCAACTAAGCGAGCAGTCAGCACCAAGCCATTGGGGCGAAAACGCGTCGTTATCTTTTAATGAACACGGGGCAACCGTTCATTTATCTGAGCAAGAAACATTAAAAAATGTTCAAAAAGCAGCGCGTACTATTGCTACTCAAGGCGTAAAAGCTGTTGAACTAACTGGCGATACTTGGTGTACCGAAAGCCAGTGGGCGTTTTATCAAGGGTTTGTAACGCCTAAATCGTTAAATGGCGTTACCTTTGTTGACAACGCACAGTCAGATATTAAAGAGCTAGGTAACTTAAAAACCTCAGCTATTTGGGCTCGCGAAATGGTTAACGGTACTGCCGATGACATTTACCCAGAAAGCCTTGCTGAAAAAGCCGCTGAATTTATTCAATCGTTAGCGCCTGAGCATGTGAGCTACCAAATTATTAAAGGTGATGCATTATTAGAGCAACAGTGGATCGGTATTCATGCTGTTGGCCGTGGTAGTGTTCGCCCGCCAGTTTTACTTGAGCTTGATTACAACCCAACAGGCGACGCAAATGCGCCAGTAAGCGCTGCGCTTGTAGGTAAAGGGATTACGTTTGACTCAGGCGGTTACTCAATTAAGTCAAGCGAAGGTATGCTAGGCATGAAGTGCGATATGGGCGGTGCTGCTACAGTAACGGCTGGTTTAGCACTGGCTATTAACCGCGGTATTGAAAAACGTATTAAGCTGTTTTTATGCTGTGCAGAAAACTTAATTTCTGGCCATGCTTATAAATTAGGTGACATTTTAACGTATAAAAATGGTACTACAGTTGAAATTGTAAATACTGATGCTGAAGGGCGTTTAGTATTAGCTGACGGCTTAATGGCCGCAGGTGAGAGTGGTGCGCCATTAATTATTGATGCTGCAACACTAACCGGCGCTGCGCTAGTTGCTGTTGGCCAAGAGTACAATGCTTTGTTTGCACTTGATAAAGAGCTAGTACGTGAAGTTGAAGACTTTGCTTCTCAAGAAATGGAAGCAGCGTGGCCATTACCACTTGAAAAGTGGCATCAGCAAAACTGCCCATCGGCTTATGCCGATACAGCTAACAGCCGTGCGCAAAAAGGCGGTGGTTATGGTGGTGCATCAAATGCGGCTGGTTTCTTATCGCGCTTTGTAGCAAATGATGGCAAAGGCTGGGTGCATATTGACCTAGCTGCTGCATTTAATATGAGCAGTACTAACCAGTGGGCTGCAGGCGCTACCACACAAGGTATGCGTACTGTTGCTCGCACCTTGTTAGAAAAAGCGTAATATTTGCAGAGTTAGTTTATTAAGAAATTATAATGGGCGCCGTTTGGTGCCTATTTTTTTGTGCTGCAAACAAGCATTTTGATTTAAATTACGGTAAAATCCCTCGCCTTAGATGTTTGAACGTTTCATTTACAGCTTTAATCTAAGCTGCGCTCAAATGTTGTACTCACCACTGGGATCCTAACTATGTCAGATAAGTGCTATATCACGGCTCAACAATTACTTGAAGATTCATTTCGCGTAGCAGCGCAAGTGTATAATGATGGCTTTCGTCCAGATTTCATTATTGGTATTTGGCGAGGTGGTGCACCCATAGGTATTGCAGTGCAAGAATTTTACGATTACAAAGGCATTGAAACCGATCACATTGCGGTACGTACATCGTCTTATTATGGCATTGGAAAGCAATCTAAAGAGATAAAAGTACATGGTTTACACTACATTGTAGAAAATGCTAATGCAGGTGACTCATTACTCATTGTTGATGATGTGTTTGACTCTGGCCGCAGTATTTTTGCATTAAAAGAAAAGCTTTCAGAGCTAATGCGTTTAAACTTACCGCGCGATATTCGCATTGCATGCCCTTACTACAAGCCTAAAAACTCTAAAGTAGACATGAAGCCAGATTACTATATTCATGAGTCTGAAGAATGGCTAGTGTTTCCGCATGAGTTATCGGGTTTAACACCGGATGAAATTATTGCTGGCAAATCAGACCTAGCAAAAATACATGACATTTTGCTAGAAAAATAATCAACCTGCATAAATAAAAAAAAGGCCATTAAGGCCTTTTTTTATGGATAAAACTTAACGTTTCAACCTATGTAACCTGATGTAATAAATTACAATTGCGCAAAGCTATCTACATATTGGCTTAGGCGCGGTATATCTACTGCTAATAAACCTTGGGTACTTCTTTGTACTAAGCTTTTTTCTACGAGTTCTGTTACAACGCGCCTGTAAGCGCGCTCAGTGGTTGCAAAACGTTCTGCTTCGGCATTTACCGTAGGGTATGCACGCAGCAGTGTAGGGTTGTTGTTTTCGGCTCTTAGTAGGCAGTCTTTAGCTATGTTATAGCTCAGTGGCAGTAATAATTTATCTAGGTTTATTTTTTGATTTTCTTGAAATTTAGCCGCTATAGTTTGTGCTGTGTATAAACTCAGCTCAGGTTTTTCAAGTAATAACGCACGCCAATGCTTTAACTCAATTAAATTATAAGTTACATCGCTAAAACAGGTTACTGTATAAATACAGGGGTTATTATTGAGCGCTTCTATTTCACCAATGAGGGTGTTATTGCAATCGAGTTGACCAAGCAGCAGGCGTCGTCCGTTACCTACATCGTAACTAAACGACACAGTTCCGCTGCGCACAAGTACCAACTTAGTTAAAGGTTGGTCTTGTTGTATTAATATTTCTTTTTTTGATTGCTGATAACTACTACCGGCAAAGGTAAGTAGTTGTTCAACAAGATAACTGGAAAAATGGTATTGAAACATCAATCATACTCTTCGGACAATTGTCCTATTTATTGCACCTTAATGGCGATAGCATCAAAGCTCTAAGAAATTATGTTAAATTAATTAACATATCAGGTGCTGCTAATATAATGGGCTGGCACTGTTGGACTAATTATTTGAGCAGTATAGCTGCTGATAACCAACAGAGTTTTAAGCCATTTATAGGTTAACTTTTATTTAGCTGTTACGTTGCTGTACAGATTCAATGTACTAAAGTTTAATATGCAATGCTAACCTAAAGCCTAGGAGAGAACAATTGAGTTGGGAATATTTAGGTTATATAGCATCTGCTTTACTGGTTGCATCGTTAACAATGACCGACGTGGTAAAGCTGCGTTGGTATAATTTATTTGGGTGTATCGCCTTTACTATTTATGGCTTAGCTATTGGTGCAGTACCCGTTGCCTTTACTAACGGCTTACTCGCGTTTGTAAACGCGTATCATATTATTAAATTATACCGTAATAAACAGCCAGAGCCTAAAAAGGATTAGCCTAAGCTAATCCTTTTTGGTTTTTATAAGATTGCGTCAAGCGCTATGCCGTCAACGCGGCGAGTGGGATATAACGACTCAACCACAAAACTAGGCACAAATCCTTTAGCCGAAGACACCACTACCTTTGACTTAGCGCCAATAATACGTGCGTTTACAATAACACCGCGATTGGTATAAGTAAGTGTGCCAGTCAAAGTGTATTCAATATGCGGGTAGCCTTTAATTTCTCGACCATTACGACTAAATGAAAAGTCGCCATTTGGGGTTACATGTACAGTACCTGTGTGTTTGTAATCTACAACAGATAATCCAAACTCTTGTAGTTCAGTAATAAAGCTCTCAGCTAAATGGTTACCAAAAATATTAGTTGTTTGTAGGTTATCATCTAAATTTACAAAAGAAGTAATGGCAATAGGGGTATTACTATTTATGTAATTCATATTTTCAATTAGCTTCATGGCTAATTGTTCGGTGTAATTACTAAGTAATTTACTGCTATTTATTGGGCGGTAATTTTTTTCTGGAAACTGCCAGTTACTCACGCGAGGCGAGTCATTTTGAACGTGCCTTTTGTTATGAGAATAGTCATTATGAGGAGCGTGACCATTGTAAACAGGGTGACTAGAACAAGCTGAAAGTGAAAGGGTAAAAAGTGCCGATAAAGTAAGAGATATTTTTTTAGATAACATGTTTTCTTCCTGAAACATAAGGGGATTTTTAAATACCCCACTTTATCGACACACTTTTTGATTACTTTAATTAAATTTTATCATTAATTTGTTATTTTCAGTTTGTATTCAGTTTATTGCGCAGTCACAGCCTCTTTTTCGTAACGAAGTTTGCCTGCAATCCATGTTTGTAATACGTTTATTTTATATAGTTCATCAACCGGGGCTTTAAAATAATCTTTATCTATTAAAATAAAGTCGGCCCACTTTCCTTGCTCTAAACTACCCACTTTAAACTCTTGATGCGCTGCATAAGCGCCGCCTAGGGTAAAAGCACGCAGTGCGTCTTCACGGCTTAATACTTCGCTAGCGCGCCAGCCCTGGGTTGGTTGTTGGTTGTGATCCATACGAGTAATTGTTGCATACAAGCCATCAAAAGGATTTGCCAATTCTATTGGGTAGTCAGATCCTGCTGCAATCACTGACCCTTGTTTTAAAAAGGTTTGCCATGCATAAGCACCCGCTAATTGCTTTTCGCTTAAGCGTTGCTCTGCCATGTGCATATCAGAGGTGGCATGCACTGGTTGCATTGAAGGAATAATTTTTAATGTTTTAAAGCGCTTAATATCATCAAGCGTTACTATTTGTGCATGCTCCATACGGTTACGTAGTAAAATTCCGCCGGTTGCTTTAAATACATTTTTATAAGCATCTAATACAACGTGGTTAGCTTTGTCGCCAATTGCATGGGTGTTGGCACTAAAACCGCTTTTAAAACTAAGCGTAAATAACTCTTCTAGTTTTTGCTGGGTTTCGAGCATTAAGCCATGGTGGTTTTTTCTATCGGCATAATCCTCAATTAGCGCCGCGCCACGCGAACCTAATGCGCCATCAGCATAAACCTTAACGCTGCGAATAGACATAAAGTCGTTGGCATCTTGGTATCGACCTGCTTTTAACATGGTTTTTAAATCAGGACTCGCGCCACTGAGCATTGCCACAATACGCAGTGGTAAATTGCCTAGTTCACCGCGTTCTTTGTATAATTCCCAAGTGGTTTTATCTATACCCGCATCATGGGTTGAGGTAATCCCTAAACTTAATAAATGATTACCGGCAGCATCTAAAGAGTCACTAAGAGTTTGTTTTGATGGTTTTGGCATAAATTGTTTAATTAACGATTCTGCTTTATCTACAAATATACCAGTAGGATTGCCAAATTCGTCTTTAATAATTTCGCCGCCTTCTGGCGATTGGGTGTTTGCAGTAATGCCCGCAAGCTCTAGGGCTTTGCTATTTACCCAAATAGCGTGGCCATCAATTCTCGATAGTACAATAGGGCGATCGCTCACTACTTTGTCTAAATCGGCAGCGGTAGGAAACTGCTTTTTTTGCCATAGCTCTTGATTCCAGCCACGGCCAATAATCCAACCTTGTTTGTTATTTGCAAATACCTTGAGTTTATTAGTAACTTCATCAATAGAAAGCGCACCGCGTAAATCTAATTGTGACAGGTTATTACCTAAACCAATAATGTGACCGTGTGCGTCAATTAAACCCGGTAATAGCGTATTGCCATGAGCGTCAATAAGCTTGGCATCAGGAAAGCTATTTTTTAGCGTATCGCCGCCAAGTTTAACTACTTTACCGTTTTTTATAACTAAAGTAGAAAACTGCTGCACTTCACCTTTGTACAAAGGTGTGTAGCCGTTGGCGTTGTAAATAACTTTAGTTTGCGCAATCGCAAGGCTTGAGCCTGCGCAAAGGCAAGCGAGTAGCAAAGGTTTGATTATTTTTTTGAGTGGCATAGTGAGCTTATTTTTATTGTTAATGGCTTTAACATAACAAACTCACTTTTATAATACCAACCACTTGAGGTGGTTGGATTGTTATTTGTGCAGAGTAAGCCAGTTAATTTATTGGTAAATTAATTACTGACTTGCATAAAGTGTAAATTCGCTTAAAGAAAGGTGGCCGTCTTTGTCTTTATCGTAACTTGCAAAACGAGACCATAGGGCAGGGTCACTGGCTGTTTCTGCTCGGCTTAATAAGCCGTTTTGGTTACGATCAAACTTTTCAAATTGCTTGGTAATGTTATTGCTGCTGGCAAAGCTTGGTGTGCTACAAATACTAAGCGCAACGAGCGCTATATAGCTTATATTTTTCATAAATTACTCAGTAGAGGTTATTCGTAAGATAATTTTTAAATTCAACCAATGAAATTTTATTATCTTGGTTTTTATCCCATTTGCTAAAGTTGTTTAGTAAGTGCGGTTGAGCCTCAAGCTCATGGTGAATTAAATAGCCGCTTTGATCTGTATCAAGGTGATCAAAACGTTGCTTTACATCAAGTGCTAATGAATTAAAGCTTAGTAATAATAAGCAACTAACTAAACAAGCGCGTATCTTCATGGTGCTCCTTCGCAAAGCTCATTTTAATGTCATTCGTAATAAAATAAAGTACTTGCCATAATTTAACGCCCAACATTAAATCCATTTACACACTCCCTCAGGGGTTATAGCAAATACTTTTAGTTAATTTTACAAGACCAAACTTGAATTTAAACTTAAGGCTTAAACGCCTCAAACTCTTTTTTAGAGATCATTTCATCGTTATTTACATCTAAATCAGAAAACTGTTTCATTACTTCTTTATCTTTTTTGGCTTCGGTAATAGAAATTTTTCCATCCATATTTTTATCTAAAAAAGCAAAACGAGCATTAAACGATGAAGCCACGGCAGTAGCACTAATAACTAAAAACAGTAACGAAAATGCGGCTATAAGCTGTTTCATAAAAAACTCCTTTGGTTACTAGGTTAGTTACTTAATAAACTGTTTAAACTCATCTAGCGACAGCTGACCATTTTGATCAGTATCTATTTGTGAAAAGTTTTCATGAAGTACGGCGTCCTCACCAGCTTCAGCTTCGCTGAGAGTACCGTTACTGTCTTTATCAAGTTCATTAAAAGTAGCTTGTACATCCATTGCCAGCGCGTTAGCGCTCAAAAAGCCTAGCGCAACGATTGGCATAATAATTAAAAAGCGATTACTCATGGTCATTTCCTTATAAGATAAACTTAGATTAACTATTACAAAAACGATGCCAATTATTTTTATCCTTTAAATTCAGTTGCTTATAGTTTTTGGTGTTATAGGTTAAGCAAGTTTTACAGGTATCTGTGTGTTTTTTGCAACGAAATTTGGCTTATAAATAAAGAAGCAATACAAATCAAAGAGTTGAGTTGTTGCTGTTTGGCAACAGGCAGCTTTACAGTACGAATAACAGATATATAAATTGATTCAGCTAGTGTATAACTTAAATGCTTAATAATAGGCTGTTTAAAGTTACTAAAGGATGGATGCAATGCCAGCAGCGATGGCTGAAAAATACAAAGCAATACTTAATTGGCGCCCTAATTTAATTAGCCAGTTTGTAATGAGCATGTTGCTGTCGTTATTACCCTTATCGTTAGTGGTTATTGTATTTTTGAATGCGCTTAATAAGCAGTTAGCTGTAACTCAGCAAATTGTTAGTAATAACTACCAAGTAACTAAATCGTTTAATATTTTAAAACAAGAACTCAATAGTTTAGAGCGCGCTACTCGGCAAAATTGGGTACTAAAAAGTGAGTCACTCGATACGCTCATAGTTGATAAGTGGCAAGCATCGCTACAAAGTATTGAAGATCTTACACGTGTAGCGCCCAGTAAAAGTCACACCGCACAATGGCAGCGTTTAACGAATACTCTGCAACTAGCACACACTCAACTTGTTGAACAAAAACAACAGCAGGTAGCCTTATTTTTACCTATTAGCGATTTACTCGCCGAACTTACCTTATGGTTACGCGATAAAAGCGAAACCCAAATAACTAATAATCAAAAAGAAATAGCGCAGTTACAAACTTCATTTATTAACTGGCTGGTGGCGCTAATTCCGCTAACACTCTTAGTAGGAGGCGGTTTTTTGTGGCGTATAAGTGGCCGCTTAAAAAGCCTGACTAAAATTATTGGTAAATTAGGGCAAGGTGACTGGCAACAAAAAATAGCCGTGCAAGGCTCAGCAGAACTAGTTGAATTAGGTAATAAATTACAATGGGTGCAAGCTCAGTTACATATACTTGAGCAGCAAAAAGACACCTTTTTACGCCACGTTACCCACGAACTTAAAACACCTCTAGCCTCAATGGTCGAGGGCACCGACCTACTCAGCGATGAAATAGTTGGCCCTATAACTAAAGAGCAACGCGCTGTACTTGAGCTTATTAGCCAGTCTATGGTGCGCCTTCGTACTATGATTGACAGCCTACTTAGTTATAACGCGATTCGTACTAGTAAAGACAGCGTAAGTGAGGTTGAGTTTAATCATTTAATTAATAAAATTAATAGTCATTTTGAGCACCGCCTAACAGCCCGAGAGCAAACCCTTATTTGGCATAACAACTTACCTAATAAGGCGCTTGCGTTACCTGGGGAGTTAATTGAAATGATTTTAGTGCAATTAATTTCTAATGGCTTAAAGTTTTCACAACACGGGCAGGCAGTATCTATAGCGTTAACCTTTGAGCACAGTAAGCTAAAAATGGCGATAAGCGACGAGGGATGCGGAATTAAAGAGCACGAAAAAGCACATGTTTTTAGCGCATTTTATCAAGGTAAGCATAGCAAAAATGTTACGCTACAAGGCAGTGGCTTAGGCTTAACTATTGTTAAAGAGTCAGTAGAGCAATTAAACGGACAATTATTAATAGAGCAAAATGAACCCCAAGGTTGTCGATTTTTAATTACGCTTCCCATAATAACAAATCAAGGAGTTAACTAGCATGACCTCGCGTTTAATGGCTATTTTATGTGTGTGTGGCAGTGCCATCATTTTATCGGGGTGCAAAACTAATACCCCCCAACAGCAAGTGGTTGATAGCCCAGTGGCGCAAACTCAAACTAAAGTAACGAGCGATAAAAACAGCCAGCCAAGCCCAAAGCCTCGGCCTAAAAGCGATCCTATGTATCCCCCTGCGGAGCAAGTAATAGCCTGGCATGCTAATAAATGTGGTGGTTTTAAGTTAACCCCAGATAACAAAGATTTTGTTGGCGAAAAAGAACTAAAAAACTTTTTTCAATTTATGTGTTTAAACACTAGTAGCGATCCTAATACGGTAATGAGTAAGTTACTTAAACTTGACCAAGCTTACTATTGGCCAGACGATATAAAACAGTATTTATGGCTACAAAAACAACAAGTAACACTACAAATAAATGCTAAAAAAGAGCAGCAAGCACTTAATAATAAAATGCAACAAACGCTCTCGTCATTAGCAACCATAGAGCAGCAACTGTTATTACGCGAAGAAACTAAGGAGCAGTAGTTATGCCAGCAATAAAACCGCAAGGTGCAAAAGTATTATTAGTGGATGACGATGCCAGCTTATTAAAATTGCTCGCTATTCGTATCGAATCAAAAGGCTACGAGGTTACCACCTGCGAGAGCGGCCTAACTGCGTTACAAATATTAAAAAGCCAAGTGTTTGATGCCGTAGTAACTGACCTGCGCATGGACGAAATGGATGGCATGGCACTGCATCGCCAATTGCAAAGCCGCTATCCGGCATTGCCCGTTATTATGATGACAGCGCATGGCTCTATTCCTGATGCGGTAGAGGCTACCAAACAAGGCATTTTTGCATTTATTACCAAACCAATAGATAAAGACGAGTTATTCGACAGCTTAGCAAAAGCGATAGAAATACACGGCGTAAATGCCGATGAAATAATACCCACTAGCAATATAGTTACCCGTAGCGGCGCTATGCTACATTTGCTAGAGCAAGTTAAACTGCTAGGGCCAACGCAAGTTAACGTATTAATATCGGGAGCCAGTGGTACGGGTAAAGAGTTATTAGCTCAAGCTATTCATCAGCATAGCCATGTAAGTAAAGGCCCATTTGTAGCGATAAACTGCGGCGCAGTACCTGGTGAACTGCTAGAGTCAGAATTATTTGGTCATAAAAAAGGTTCGTTTACTGGGGCAATAAAAGATCACCAAGGACTGTTTCAACAAGCTGAGGGAGGCACCTTATTTTTAGATGAAATAGGTGATATGCCGCTTAATTTACAAGTTAAGTTACTGCGCGTATTGCAAGAAAAAACCATACGTCCAGTCGGCTTTCAAGAAGAAATAGCCATAGATGTTCGCATTGTATCGGCAACTCATAAAAACCTCCCCGACGCGATTATAAACCAGCAGTTTAGGGAGGATTTATACTACCGCTTAAACGTGGTTAATTTAAAACTCCCTCCTTTGTGCGAGCGTCGCGAAGATATAAGTCTACTTGCACAATACTTTAGCGCCAGTATTGCAAAGCGAATGAAGCAAAGCGAAAAACACTTTGCCAACGACGCCATGCACGCACTCGTGCGTTACGACTGGCCAGGTAATATTCGCCAACTTCAAAACGTGGTAGAGCAAGTTGTAGCACTTACCCCAAGCGAAGTTATTTCAGAGCATTTAGTGCTAAGTGCATTAAATAGCAACGAAAAAAATGTAGAGCCATTGTCGCTAAACGACGCTAAAAAAGAATTTGAACGCGACTACGTAATAAACACCCTTAAAATGGCTGGTGGAAATGTCGCCGAAGGCGCAAAACTAGCTAAACGTAACCGTTCAGATTTTTATAAACTGATTAAAAAGCACAATATAGATGTTGATAATTTAGCTTAAATAACCAATTTATAGGAATTAAACATGCAGTTATTCATGGTGTATTTAGGTGGGCGAATTCAGGGCTGTCATATAGAAATGCACGACATTCGTTTTGTAGTTGGGCAAAACATTGAGCAAACCTATACTAAATTAAAAAGCCAATGGGTGGGCGACAAAAACAGCGTGCATATGGATAGCTATATGGCAATTAACCACATAGATGGTTATAAAGTTACAGTAAGCGACACGCCCGTTGAGCAAACTAAACAGCTTTACTTTGTAAACTTAGGCGCCTACAGAAGCGATTTAATGGCTGAGCAACACGACTTTGCACTGTATGTAGCAAGCAGTAGTCAAGAGGCCAAACAGCGCGCTAAAAACGATTTACTCGCTGGCTTTAGCCATATTCATAAAGATGATTTACACGACGTAGACGATTGCTTTGCAATAGATTTACTCGACAGCCAGCTTAGTATAAAACTGACCCCAAGTGGGCAAGCACAAAAAATTAAACCTGATTGGTTTGGTTATCATGTACTTTAAACACATAACGCAGGATTAAGAATCCTGCTCGTTTTGTTCTTTTTTTTCGCTTTTAGCCGCCATTTTAAAGGCTACAACCACTAAGCCAAACATTGCAAATGGTAGCGCTGCTAACATGTATTCAATCATGTTACTGTCTTGATAATCTGCTTGCATAAAAAAGTGCCCCACCACACACATTAAAATAACCACCAGTAATATAGGCAGTAGCATGAGTTCTTTTTTTGCAGAGTGCTTTTTCATTGTTGTTATGACTTTAGCTAAAAATAAAGCGCTATTGTAATGAGCAAGTTAGCGGTAGGTCAAACTACTCAGACTTTTAATATGGTTTTGGGTATAATTAGTACCATTAATTGCAGTTTTGGTATTTGTTTTTGGAGGTTACGTGGATAAAGCATTGGAGCAGGTTTACCTAGTTGGTGGTGCAGTGCGTGATTTACTGCTAAAAAGAGCATCAAATGACAACGATTATGTTGTTATTGGCGAAACGCCACAGACAATGGAAGCGTTAGGCTTTGTGCCAATAGGTAGCGACTTTCCGGTTTACTTACACCCAAAAACCAAAGAAGAATATGCACTTGGGCGCACTGAGCGAAAAAGTGGTAAAGGCTATACCGGTTTTGTGGTTGATGCCAGTCCAGATGTGACTCTAGAGGAAGACTTAGCCAGACGTGATTTAACTATAAACTCTATGGCGCTCGATGCTAACGACAATATAATTGACCCATTTAACGGCCAACAAGACCTTAAAGATAAAATACTGCGCCATACAACAGATGCATTTGTAGAAGACCCAGTGCGGGTGTTGCGTATAGCTCGCTTTTTAGCCCGTTTTGGCAGCGAGTGGCGTATACATCCGAGCACTTATGCGCTAATGCAACAGCTTAAGCAGCAAGGCGAGCTTAATCATTTAGTGCCAGAGCGAGTATGGTTAGAGACCGAAAAAGCCCTGGGTGAAAAGCATCCCGAACTTTATTTTCAAGCGTTGCAAGGCTTAGGGATTTTTCCCGAGCTTGAGAAAATGGTTAATGTGCCGCAACCTAAACAACATCACCCCGAGGGTGATGTGTTTGTGCATACCATGTTAGTACTTAGGCGTGCAGCCGATTTGAATTTTGATTTAGCAACGCGTTTTGCTGCATTAACTCACGACTTTGGTAAAGCGATCAGTTTTAAAAAACGCGGTAATTTACGTGGCCATGAACGAGATGGGGTTGCTGTAGTTGAACAGTTTTGTGAACGCTTAAAAATACCTAATTGCTTTCGCGATATTGGCGTACTTACTAGCGATAATCACACTCTTTGTCATACATTAGAGCAATTAAGGCCCGAAACGGTTCATAAGTTAATTGTGACTAATTTAAACGCCTTGGTTCATCCACAACGTTTTATTGCTTTTACTCAAGCATGCCAATGCGATGCACAAGGGCGCGGCGAAACACTCGTAGATAAACCTTACCCGCAAGCAGCTAAGCTGCGTACTATTCATGCAGAACTATTAAAGCTAGATAAAAAACAAGTGGTACAAGCTGCACTTAACAGCGGCAAAAAAGGCCCAGAAATAGGCGAGGAAGTTAAACAAGCGGAAATAAACTGTGTAAAAGCGTTTTTAACACGAGAAAAACAGGCACAGTGAGTAGGGCATTAAAAGTAATTAAATTAAGTAACTTGATGTGCTGTTATCTTTATTGCACTGGCGCTGCGTTACTTTTTTATAGTTGCGGTTTTGGCTCTGCTCGCTTACAGGTTTAGTGCTTGTTGTTGGCCTATATAATTCAAATATAAAATCTAGCTCTTCTTGCTCTAATAGTGGGTGCATGATTAAACCTTAGCTTAGTGTGATTAGCGCTAGGTTAGGGTCTTGCCACTGAATTAAAAGTGAACAGTTACATTTTAACTCTTACTAAATTGTAACCCAAAAAAAGCCAACCCAGTGGCGAGTATTAGTTAAGTAAATTACAACCCACTTTTACTTAACTAATGGCAGGCTTACAGTAAACACTACGCCATCGCCCTGTTGATTGTTTTTAGCGGTTACACTGGCATTATGGTAGTCGCACACCAACCTTACAATATAGAGTCCTAATCCTAAATGTGGCTGTTGCTGCATTTGCTGGCTTCGCACCGACACCATAGAATCAAAAATATGCTCAGTTAAACCGACAGGTAATAATGGACCATAATTCCCTACGGTTAAAATTGCTGCACTGTCGTTTTGTTTTAAGCTAACACTAATTGGCTTTTCTGCGTGGCTAAATTCAATTGCATTATTAATTAACTTATCGAGCAGTTGCGCTATAAACTCTGGTGCGCCTTGCATAGGAAGCGCAGCTTGGCATATATCAAGTGTAAACAGCTGCTTAGGGTAAGTAAGCTGGTAGCCCTGCATGCAGCCACTTATTACTTTTTGTAAGTCGAATGGCTCAGGCTCATTGCTTTGAATACTTTGTTCTAAGCGAGTGGCTTCGCTCATGGTGGTAATAATTTTACCTAAGCGTTCAACGCCTTCACTGGCACGATCTAAGTACTTTTGACTCAGCTCGCTTTGTGGTTGCATTTGTAGGTTTTCGAGCGATGAGCGCACTACCGCAACAGGTGTACGCAGCTCGTGCGATAACCGCGACGACATATTTTCTAAATAGCTGGTATAGCCACCAAGGCGGCTGACTATATTAGCAAAACTGCGTGATAGATCGCCAATTTCGTCATTAGCATCGCTGTAATTAATACTGCCAGTAACTCGCCCTTGTGCATCTATAGCTTGCTCTGCAGTATCGCGCAAACGCCTAATACGGCTCGATATTCGAGAGGCAAAAAAGAATAACGTTACTGTGCCAATAAGCATCACGGCTAAAATAACGTTAAATAATTTTTCGAGCGATTTATTACGCAGTGTACGTACGCCATTGGTAGTTTCCTCGGCTATTACCGCGCCAATTACTTTATCTTGGATCCAAATAGGGTAAGCAGCCGATAAAATTACGGCTTTACTGTCGGGGGTTAATCGCCACGATGATGCAGGCTGGCCTTTTAGTGCTTTGGCTAAATGACTGCCTTGCATAGCTGCTACGTCGTGCAGAGTATCTAAAAATTCGTTTTCGGGGCGTGTTAAAATTTTATAATAAAGGGGATGCAAGTAGTTTTGCTCAAACTGTTGCCACCAAGTTTCAGGAGCTTGATTGGCAAGGCCGTCAGCCCATACGCCATCGGCATGATGAATCGAGCCCGATTGTGCTAATACTCTATGATGCTTATCGACCACCCAAATACGACTACCGCTGTGGCCCATGCCTTTTAAAATACGATTAATTTCGGGAGAGGGCACAAGTACTGAACCTAAATCGCTGGGGTTATTTAAGTTTGAGGTCGACATTATTTTAGGTTCTAACAAGGGCTCTTTGTTATCTACATCAACAATGGCAAAGCCAAGCTTATTGCCAAGCATACTAATAGGAAAGCGTAGCTCAATATTATAGCCAGCCGTCGTACTGCTAAAATAGCCCTGAATTTTTGTAAAGGGTACTTTGCTATCTGCATTAAAAGCGTTTACCCAGCCATCTTGCCGTGGCGCAATAATGTAGCGGTTAAACTGCCCATCAGGTGTTTTTAAGCCAATTTTTAAATGGTCGTTATTAGTAATACTTAAACTGTTTTTTGGCCGATAAACGAGTTGGTTATCTGTTACTTTAAACAGTGCATAAAGGTAATTATCAAACTTTCCTACCATGTGCTCAAACGACAGATCACTGGCTTGATGCTTGTTGTCGGTTTTTTGTAAGTAGCGTTTGTCGTATTGCCAAAATAATGCCTGATAGCTCTCCCAATCAGTGAGCTTACCATCGAGTTGAATAGGATTTTTAAGGTTGTACGCGTATAGATCGCGGCCCTTTACAACTTGATCTAAAAAACTAGTTTGCTGATCAAATAATGCAGGGCGTTCATGCAGGGCAGTGGCGAGGGCACGGGTAGTGCCTACTAAGGTTTTTTCTTGGCCTTGGCGTAAAAATTTTTCCATTTCCCACACATATTCGTAGCCCAACCAGGGCAATAAAAATAAAAAGCAAGAAAGTAAAATAAACTTACTACGTAGGCCAAATCGCAACATTAAATTTGCTCCCACCTGTAGCCCATGCCATACACTGTGTCTATGCAGTCAAAGTTACTATCGAGTGCTATAAACTTTTTACGAATACGTTTTACGTGTGAAGTTATGGTGCTGTCGTCTACATAAATTTTAGCATCACTCATTAATTCATTACGGCTTTTAACATGTCCGGGGCGCTGTGCGAGGGAGTGCAACATCCAAAATTCGGTTACTGTTAAATCAACTAATAGTTGTTTCCAAAACACCTGCATGCGCTGTGTGTCAAGCGTTAGCGGCCCACGAGTTATAAGTGCATTTTCGTCGGCAGGTTGTTTAAGTGCTTCCATACGACGAAATAGCGCACCAATACGCGCCGCTAAATGAGCCAAACTAATATCTTTTGTGAGGTAATCGTCGGCGCCCATACGTAGGCCACACACTGTGTCTATTTCGCTATCGCGAGCGGTTAAAAAAATAATAGGCAGCGTTTTAGACAGTGATCGCAATGTTTGGCACAGCAAAAAACCACCATCTATTTCATTACCTAAGCCAATATCAACAATGGCTAAATCGGGCAGGGCATTTTTAAACGCCGCTTCTGCGCTACTACGATTTGCATACCCAGTTACCTGATAACCTTGTGCGCTGAGCATTTCAGTGTAGTTTTCGCGAATGGCGGGTTCATCTTCAATGATGGCTATTTTTTTCATTTCTGGGTTTATCCTCTTTATTACCAACGCACTATAACGAAGTTTTTAAGCTAAGTACGCTTAAAAAGGCAATTGCCTTTTTTTTGCCACAATTGCTCAGTGGTTTGCCATTTTTGCTCCCCTTTGTTGCCACTTGAGCTTGTTTTAATACACCCATCAAAACAAAACATCATAAATTAAAAAGTAAGTTTAAGGATCAATCATGAAGAAGACATTAATAGCGCTAACCCTAGCGGCCGTTTTTTGCGGTCCCGCATTAGCATCAACCTCTAATAATACGGCTACAAAAGAAGCGCACACCGAAACCGCAATAGGCTTAGGAGCGGGCGCTATTATAGGTGGTGTAGTAGGCGGCCCTATTGGTGCTTTTGTGGGAGCATTTGCTGGTGGTTTAATAGGCGATGCAAAAGTTGCTGATAACAAAATTGCCCAGCAACAGCGTGCAATAATTGTAATGACAGAAAAAACCAACGACTACCAACACCTGCTTAGCCATAACAGCCAGTTAGAGCAACAAATCGAAGTGCTTGCTAATCAAAATGAGCAGTTAACACAATCGCAAATTAATAATTTACTTGCCATGACAGTACAGTTTAAAACCGGCTCACGTGTTATTGCGCCACATTTTGTATTGCAGTTAGACCAACTCGTTACGCTTTTAAAAAACCAGCCACAGTTAGCGCTCGATTTAAGTGGGTTTGCCGATCAACGCGGTGATGAACAAGCCAACCTTTTACTTTCAAAAGCACGTGTAAATGCGGTGCAAAGCTATTTAATAAAACAGGGCGTAAGCCACACGCGCTTAAGCACGCAAGCATTTGGTGAGCAGCAAACACTTGCTAAAACTAACACAGTAGAAGACAACACGTTTGATCGGCGGGTAACCCTTACTACTCGTTTAATAAATCCTGTAAATAGCCAAACAGCAAGTAATTAAATTAAAGCCTTCGATGGAGTGATTTTATGTTTTTTTTGAGTAAACCAAGCAAAGTGCTTACCCTTAAATGGGTAAGCCTTTTTACACTGGGTATACTGGTGATGTTAACGAGCTTTAAAAGCCACGCACACTCTCCCAAGTTAGAACTTTTTGATAGCAGCGGCGCACAAGCAGGCCCTGCAATAATATTAAAAAGTGATGCAAATATGACATTAACCGGACTTATAAATCATGTTGTAGTTAAACAAACTTATCAAAACCAAAACCCGTTTGCTGTTAATGCGCGTTATGTGTTTCCGCTGCCCGATGAAAGCGCAGTACATGCTATGACCATGCGTATTGGCGAGCGAGTAATTAAGGGCCAAATTGATAAAAAAGTGGCGGCCGAAAAAAAATACGCAGAAGCCAAACAGGCCGGCAAGCAAGCAGCACTAGTACGCCAGCAACGCGCTAATATGTTTATTACAAACGTAGCTAATATAGCCCCTGGGGAGCAGGTTATTATTGAGCTGGAATATCAAGAAATAATTGATTACAGCAGCGGCACCTTTACAGTGCGCTTTCCGGGCACAATCACACCGCGTTATCATGTAACCCAAGGTGAAATTGACATAAATAAAGAAAGCCAAAAACCAACTAACTCGCTACCACATGGTTGGCTAAGCCCAGTTTATAGCACGCAAAAAAATGACGATAAGCCAAGTAGTCAGTTTAATTTAAACTTAGATATAGACGTAGGTTTAGAGCTGGTAGATATAAATTCTAAATTTCATAATGTAAATATTCAAAACACTGCATTTGGGCAATACACAATAGAGTTAAATGAGCAAAATGCGCTAAACCGCGACTTTGTGCTGGAGTTTAAACCACTGCAAAAAGAGCAAGCCCAAGCTGCATTTTTTACCGAGCAGTTTGAAAATGGCGAGCGCTACGGGCTCGCTATGCTAATGCCGCCTGCAGATAACTTTATAGCAACGCAGCGATTAGCCCGCGAAACGGTATTTGTAGTCGATACTTCGGGCTCTATGCATGGGCAGTCTATGGAGCAAGCTAAAAATGCACTGTTTTATGCGCTATCGCTGCTAGACAGTAACGACAGTTTTAACATTATAGGGTTTGATAATGTAGTAACCCCAATGAGCGATAAACCTTTAGTTGCAAGTGGCTTTAATTTACGCCGCGCAGAGCGCTTTATATATGGGTTACAAGCCGACGGCGGTACAGAAATACAAGGCGCACTTGATGCCGTTTTAGATGGTTCGCAGTTTGATGGTTTTGTACGCCAAGTAATATTTTTAACCGATGGTAGCGTAAGCAACGAAGATGCACTGTTTAAAAGTATTCAAGCTAAATTAGGCGATAGCCGCTTATTTACAGTTGGTATTGGCAGCGCCCCCAATAGCTTTTTTATGCGCCGTGCGGCAGATGTAGGCAAGGGCTCGTTTACTTTTATAGGCAGCACTAGCGAGGTGCAACCTAAAATGCAGCAGTTATTTGATAAGCTCGCACATCCTGCAATTACTAATTTAGCGCTAAGCGATGAAAACGGTAATAGCCTAGACTTTTGGCCTTCGCCACTGCCAGATCTCTATTTTAATGAGCCAATAATGGTGGCTATAAAGCTCAATAATGCCAGTAATGTAATATTAAACGGGCAAACTGCACAAGGGCCTATTAGTATTAACCTAAACACACAAGCAGGCTCAAATGCTAAAGGAATTGCTAAGCTGTGGGCTCGTCAAAAAATTAAGTCGTTGCTGCTCTATAACTCACAAAATGCAGTTAAAGACGAAGTGCAACAATTGGCGCTTACTCATCAATTACTCAGCCCATTCACGGCTTTTATAGCAATAGAGCAAACACAAATTAATCCAATAGCAGAACAAACAGCTAATGCTACTAACGCAGTTCCTCAGGGTATGGCAATGCGTTTGCCACAAACCGATGGGCAAAGCAAAGTACATATAATATTAGGAATTTTATTGTTAAGTGGGTTTGTGCTAGTAAGGCGTTTTAAATGAAAAAGTGGCTAAGCGCGGGGCTATTAATACTTGGTTTGGGGTTATTTGGTCATGGCGCTTACATGCAAGGCAAAGCATGGCTGGCGCAATTACTAATTGAACAGGCCTGGCAGCGGGCTCTTAAAACGCCTGAAGCAAAAGTTAAGCCATGGTTTTACGCCGATAGTTATGTAACCGCACAATTAAATTGGCCGGCGCATAATGAAAAACTCACCGTATTAGCAGGTGCTAGCGGGCGTAATTTAGCTTTTGCGCCCAGCCACTTTTTACCCGCAGCAGAGCTTGGTAGTAAACAAGCTGGGGCACTCATTGCAGGGCATAACGACACTCACTTTGCTTTTTTACAGCACGTTAAAGTGGGAGAGCAGTTTACCCTGCAATTACAAAATGGCACCTTGCAGCATTATAAAGTAACCGGCAGCGAGGTAATTCATGAGTCAGAAAACACATTTTTACACACTGCACAATTGTATTTACTAACGTGCTACCCTTTTGACGCGTTAGCATCGGGAACCGAATTTAGGCTATTGGTTTCGGCCGATATGATATCGGAGGTAGTAAGATCGGTGGAAATATCCTCGCCCGACTCGGCGCTGGGGATATCAACCACTAATTCTTGATGACGTTGGCTGATCATTACGCCAACAAATACCACAAATATACTCAGCCACTGCCACAAGTTAAGCACTTCATTTAAAATGATGGCCGAAAGAATCAGCGTAAATATAGGAATTAAATTTGAATAAGCCGCTGCGGTTAATACTGATACCTTACTAATAGCGTAGTTATACATACCATAACCGCCTAAAGTAACAAACGAGCCTAAATATAAAATACTTAATAAAGCGGTTATATTGTGTTGATTTTCGCTTGGTAGGTCGATAAAAAGCAAAAACGGTGCAAAAAATAAACTGCCACTAATGCCTTGCAGCGCTATAAGCGTTAACGGAGAATAACGACTCGCTAAGTGTTTAATACAAACGGTATAAAACGCCGCGCATACCATAGCCATAAGTTCTAAAAAATTACCTAATAATGGGTTAGGTGCTTGCTCGGAGTTTGGTGAAAGCACAGTGAGTAAAATGCTGCCACCAATACAAAAAGTAAAGCCAATAATAATAGATTTACTGATGTATTCTTTAAGCATAAAAAAAGCCAGTACGGCAATAATAATAGGCAAGCACGACACAATTACCCCCGCCTGCGATGCCGAGGTATATTCCATTGCATGGCCTTCAAATAAAAAGTACAAGCAAGGCTCAGCCAGCGACATAGCAATTAAATACTTCCAGTCGCCAACTCTGTATTCAAAGCGTATTACATAGCGCCATAAGCACAGCGATAAAAATAATGTGGTTAGCATGCGTAAAAATATCACCAAAGCGGGGTCGTAAATAGCAATGGCATACTTAAGTGCAATAAAGGAACTACCCCATAAAAAGGTGGCAATAATTAAACATAAACTGGCAGGCATAGCAGGTAATTTACACAATTGAATAAAATCAGATCCTAGCATGAATATATTTTACTTGTTGAAAAATACCCAGCTGGTATAAATAAATTCATCTTTAATTATTCAGTAGTAAAAATAAATGCAAAGGGATCAGGTAATCGTTGTAAAGCTAGGTACAAGTGTACTGACTGGCGGCACCGATAAGCTAGATAAAGCGCATATGGTTGAGCTAGTGCGCCAATGTTGTGAGCTTAAAAAGCAAGGGCATCACGTTATTTTAGTTTCGAGCGGAGCCGTGGCGGCCGGACGAGAGCAATTACTAAAGCCCTGTGGCCGCAGCGTAATAGATAAGCAAATGCTAGCAGCAGTTGGTCAAGGCCAGCTCATTCATATTTGGCAAAGCTTGTTTGCTTTGTATGGTGTAAACGTAGGGCAAATGCTGTTAACCCGCGCCGATGTTAACGACCGAGAGCGCTATTTAAATGCCCGCGATACGCTAAATGCATTATTAAACTACGACGTAGTGCCCATCATTAACGAAAATGATGCGGTTGCTACTAGTGAAATAAAAGTAGGCGATAACGATAATTTATCAGCGTTGGTGGCTATTTTAGCTAATGCCAATAAGCTGTTATTGCTTACCGATCAAGAAGGGTTATTTACCAGCGATCCGCGCACTAATGCCGATGCCACATTAATTGGTGAAGTGACCCACATTAACGACGAATTGCGCCAGCTTGCTGGTGGTAGTGGCACAAACTTAGGCACCGGCGGTATGGCAACCAAACTGCAAGCAGCCGACATTGCAAGGCGTGCAGGGGTTGAGGTTATAATTGCAAAAGGCTCGGGTAAAAATGTCATTTTAAAATGTATGAGCGAGCAACTGCCCGGCACACGTTTTTTAAAGCTCACAGCGCCAAAAGAAGGGCGTAAAAAGTGGTTACTCGCTGGACCTAAAAGTAGCGGACAAATTGTTATAGATGCCGGTGCAATAACTGCGCTGCAAACTAAAGGTGCAAGCTTACTTGCTAAAGGCGTGACTAATGCGCTGGGAACATTTGAGCGCGGCGATCTAATAAGTGTAATAAATAGCGACAAGCAACTCATTGCTCGCGGGTTAACCCGCTTTAGCAGCAGCGAAGTTAATAAAATTAAAGGCGCGCACTCTAAGCAAATAGGTGAGTTACTTGATTACGATGGCGGGGCTGAAGTACTGCATCGCGATGACTTAATTTTACTATAATAAAAAGCAGTATAGCTGAATAAACAAGCTCACTTTATAACAGCTAAATAATTAACCTGACCCAAGGCTGAGCTTACAAAGCTCAAATATACTGACAGAGTATATTTGAGCTTTTTTGCTGCTATTTTTGTGTTAAAATCTGGCACCTTAAATTTGTTGTAAATAGAGTGCAGTTAATGAAATTAGTTCGTTGGTTATTAGGAAGTATAATTTTATTCTTTAATTTTGTATTTACGCCACGTAGTAAAAAACGTGCTCCAGAAGTGCAACAGCAGCTTGATCAGCAAACCGCACAATTTAAGCTTTATCAATTTAAAGCATGCCCGTTTTGTGTAAAAGTGCGCCGTGCTATTAAGCGCGAAGGCCTTAAAATAGAAACGCGTGATGCAAAAAGCAATGAGCAATATCGTCAAGAACTGTTAGAACAAGGCGGAAAAGTTAAAGTGCCTTGTCTGCGCATCGAGCAAAATGGCCAAGTAACTTGGCTATACGAATCAAACGATATTATTGCTTATATAAACAAAGTAGCAGCATAAATAAATTTACCATCTCACTTATTAAAAGAGACATTACCATGACAATTCGCACCCGTGTTGCCCCGTCGCCAACTGGCGACCCGCATCTTGGCACCGCTTATATCGCCTTATTTAATTACTGTTTTGCTAAACAGCAAGGTGGTGAATTTGTACTTCGCATTGAAGATACTGACCAAGTACGTAGCACTGCCGAGTCAGAGCAAGCAATTATGGATAGTTTGCGTTGGTTAGGACTCGAGTGGGATCATGGCCCAGATGTGGGCGGTGAGTTTGGCCCGTACCGCCAGTCTGAGCGTAGCGATTTATACAAAAAATACGCACACCAACTCGTTGACGACGGCAAAGCATTTTACTGTTTTGCAACAAGCGAAGAGCTGGATAAAATGCGCGAAGAGCAAATGGCAGAAGGTCTACGCCCTAAATACGACGGCCGTGGCCTAAACCACACAGACGACGAAATTAAAGCAAACCTAGCAGCGGGTAAACCTTACGTTATACGTATGAAAATCCCTAGCGAAGGCACTTTTAAATTTAACGACTACCTACGCGACGAAATTGAGATCCCGTGGGAAAACGTCGATATGCAAGTGCTATTAAAAGCTGATGGCTTCCCAACTTACTTTTTAGCGAACGTAGTTGACGACCACCATATGCAAATTAGCCATATTTTCCGTGGCGAAGAGTGGATTAACTCAGCGCCTAAACTATTAAAACTTTACGAAGATTTTGGTTGGGAAGCGCCAGTACTTGGGCATTTACCGCTACTGCGTAACCCAGATAAGTCAAAACTGTCTAAGCGTAAAAACCCAACCTCTATTAACTACTATAAAGAAATGGGTTACCTGCCAGAAGCCGTGCTTAACTATTTAGGCCGCATGGGTTGGTCAATGCCAGATGAGCGTGAAAAATTCACTCTTAACGAAATGATTGAAAACTTCGATATGAAGCGCGTATCACTAGGTGGCCCAGTATTCGACGTAGATAAACTTAGCTGGTTAAACGGCATGTGGATCCGCGAAAACCTAACTGACGAGCAGTTAATTCAGCGCTTTGTTGATTGGAAGTTTAATGGCGAAATGCTAGCTAAAGTATTACCAGAAGCCAAAGCACGTATTAACACATTGTCGGACTTAGTTGACTTAGCTGGGCATTTTGTTGGTGGTATACCTACTTATGATCCTGCGCTATTAACCGCGGGTAAAGCCGATGAAGACGTAATTCGCCAAGCACTACAATTTTTTGTATGGCAGCTAGAAGGCCTACGTAGCTTTGATAAACCAGCTATTTTTGCCATTGCAAAAGAAGTAGCAACGTTCCACGAGCTTAAAATTAAAGACTTTTTAGAGCCGATTTTTGTGGCAATTACTGGTAAAACGTCATCTACCTCTGTGCTTGATGCTATGGAAATATTAGGATCTGACCTATCGCGTGCTCGTTTACGTGTAGCATTGGCGCATTTAGGTATTTCTAAAAAGCAGGCTAAAAATATCGAACGTGCCTACCGCGAATACCCAGGTGCATAATTGCTAAATAATGCATTTTTAAAAGCCGAGCTTAGTAAATAAGTTCGGCTTTTTTGTTTCAGGTTGTTTAGTTATATGACATCGTATTTTGATATTGTTTAGTCTAAGCATTCATAATTTACTAAATGCTACAATGCGGCATATAAACTCATAGGAGGCAGTATGATTGCAACCGTTAAAAACAAAGCCATTTTTAGCAGTAATACATTTTCGATGAACCTTGTTACTTACCCAACTAATCACAGCGTAATGAACCACATTGATCCGGTGCAGCAAGGGCGCTATTACAAACTCAACTTTGTATTAGTAAAACCTAAAAGCGGTGGGGTGTTTAAATGCGCTAAATGTATTATTAACTGGTTTAATAGGGTGTATTTATTTAGGCCCGATAAGTACGAACACAGCGTATCTAAAATCGAGTCTGGAAAGCGTGTGCTACTGAGCTTTGCACTTAATATATGATTTATTAATAGTCGTAGGCCTGTCCGGTACATAAAACAGATAGGTCGCAATACGATACAGAGGTTTCGCTACAAGAGTTAATAGTAAAAGCATTTGCGCCTCTGCGCATGGCATCAGCTTTAAGTAAATCAATAGCATTTGATTTAGAACGGTTATAGCTTACATTATTGTTACCCATACCATCGCCATCACAGCTTTCACCTGCTATTCGGCCTAAAAGTGTAGCGCCACTTTCGTGTGCTTCTTGGTCGCTGTAAAACTGCTGCAAATCTCTTTTATTAACGTAGGTACCAATTTCTTGAGATAAAACGTCGTTGTCTATATCTGTATGAAAAGTCATGTTTGAGCAACCACTTAAAGTAGCCAGTGCAGTTATTATTGCCATAAAACGTAGCATATTAATTAGTCCTTTAATTTATTGTTTGAAGTAGTAAATTACTAACAAAATCGAATGTGGGCAATGTTTACTACTGAGTAAATTGTTAGTATTTGTAAATGACTTTATATGCACTCGGTTTTACTTAGCATAGGATAAGTAAACAAAAAGAAATGACAAATATTTACTAACCAATGGCATAAAATAGCCCACTCTAAACGCTGCGTTTTATAAAAAACATAGCCATATCCCAAACCTGCAATAAATGAAACTAATACATAGCTAACTCCCCCAGCAAAATGTGCCAAAGCAAAAATACCTGCAGTAATTACAGGCGCAAATATTGCCAAGCGGGTAGGCGTAATAATTTGACTAAGCTTGGTTTGTAATAAGCCTCTAAATAACGCTTCTTCAGCAACACAGGTAAATAAAAGGTTTATAGCAATAAATGCTAACCAGAAGTCAGGAACCTTAGGGTTAAAGCTTACCAGCCCAAGTATTAGAGCTGCAGTAAGTGCGGCTAAAATGGTAGTAATAATTATTAAAATAGGGGGTTTAATTAATGAAATCGTCTTTTTAGACTCTGCTTTTAAAGGCTTTATATTTGAATAAAAGTAAGCACAAAGAAAGAGGCCAGCCATAGCTTTATCAAAATTAGCATAAAGGGTAAAAGCAATTGCATCGCTAGTAATATGCTCGTTTATAGCAATAGGAAGGTTGTTAAAACCAGGCACCCAATGAAGCGCTAATGCCAATGAGGAAACTATAAAAACAGTGCTTAAAATAGCGCGTATTATTGTTTGCTTTGTATATAGCACAAAGTGATATAAAGCAACGTAAAGCCCAGTACTGAGCAGTCCATATAAATTTATATAACCCTCAAAATACGCACATATAACACTTAAAGCCATTAAGTAGTGCCAAAGTGGTTGCCGTATTATTGATACTTTACAGTACGAAAAAACACATATAATCGATAATGCTAATAAATAAAAAGTCATTATTTTTTTATTACTCTGTTTTATTTAGTAACTAATCTAACAGATTCGACCTCTCATTTTATTTTTTCTGTTAGTATAGCCAGGTTATAAGCCGTTTAAGTAGTGAACACCCTATGTTAAGTCCTTTTTATCAGCAACATGCTGATTATGTTTCGATCTCTCGTGAGCAAGGCTGTCGTTTCGCCAAGTGTATTGCTGATGATTACAACCCACTTCACGATAAAGATGCGAAGAAATTTTGTGCTCCAGGAGACTTACTTTTTTCATTAGTATTAGATCGTTACGGTATTAGTGAACGCATGGAGTTTACTTTTGCGGGTATGGTTGACGAAAATACCAAACTTAGCTTCCCAGCAGAGGCCGATGAGTTTGATGTAACAAACGGTGATAAAGTAATTTTAAAGGTAAAACGCGAAGGTAAAACCAGCAAATGCCCAGCACTTACTAATAGCTTAATTAAAAATTATGTTGAGTTTTCAGGCGCGGCGTTTCCGCACGTGATTATTCCGCTCATGGGTAAGCAAGAGGTAATGATTAACCCTGCACGCCCGATGATTATTTACGAATCGATGATTATAAATCTTGATACTGTTGAAATTAGTGCACCGACACTTGAATTTGCAGAGCCTAGTTTTGAATACGCAGGTAAACGCGGCAAAATTACTTTGCGCTTTAATTTGCTAGAAAACGGTAAAAAAGTGGGTTTTGGTGAAAAGCACATGGTGGTATCGGGTATTCGCGAGTACTGCCAAGCTACGGTTGATGATTTGATTGCTTTTTACAACGAGCGCAAAGCAAATTTAAAACCAGCTTAAAAACGAGATGAATTTTAAAAGGTGCTATTTAGCGCCTTTTTTATTGGCACAAATAAAAGCAGATAAATACGATTAAATAGTTTTCTCAAGCACTCTAATTTACGGCATGAGTGAATATGAGTACAATAGCGCTCTTTGTCATTTTAAAGCTAAGCCTATGTCTGCCACTACGTTCTCATCACTTAATCTCGACCCGTTGTTATTAACTGCGATTGAGCAAAATAATTACACTCAACCTACCGCAATTCAGATTAAAACCATCCCGCCTATTTTAGCGGGCAGTGATGTAATGGGCAGTGCACAAACTGGCACAGGTAAAACCGCAGCGTTTGTACTACCACTGCTACACAAACTTTTAAACACCCCTAAAAAAGATGAGCCAGGTGTTGCTCGCGTGGTAATTTTAACGCCAACTCGCGAACTTGCTCAGCAAGTATTTGCCAGCTTTGAAAAATATGCCCAAGGCACCAATATTAAAGGGGCATTAGCGTATGGCGGCGCAAGCATAGGCCCACAAATAAAAGCCCTAAAAGATGCGCAAGTAATAGTAGCCACCCCGGGGCGCTTACTCGATCATATTGTTAAAGGCAGTGTGGTGCTTTCAAGTGTTGACTCACTGGTGTTTGATGAAGCCGATCGTATGCTTGATATGGGATTTATTGACGAAATTAAACGTATATTGCGCCATATTCCAGGCGATCGCCAAACTTTGTTATTTTCGGCGACTTTTGATGACAGCGTATTTGCGCTTAGTAAAAAACTACTTAAAAACCCAGAATTAGTTGAAGTTGATAAACGCAACTCAGCAGCAGTTGAGGTTGAGCAAGTAATTTACTCAGTAGACGAGGATCGCAAGCGCGAGCTGGTATCGCACATGATCGGCATGAAAAATTGGCGCCAAGTGCTTATTTTTACCCGCACCAAACAAATGGCCGACCAACTGGCTAAAGAAATGTGTAAAGACGGTTTAAAAACCGAGTCAATCCATGGTGATAAATCACAAGGCGCACGCGACCGCGCACTACAAAACTTTAAAGAAGGCATTACCCGTGTATTAGTTGCTACCGATGTAGCCGCACGTGGCTTAGATATTCCAACACTTAGATTTGTAATTAACTTTGAACTGCCATACATAGCCGAAGACTACGTACATCGCATTGGCCGTACAGGTCGCGCTGGTGAGCAAGGGCTTGCAATGTCGCTAGTAAGTATTGACGAGCAATGGTTACTTGAAGAAATAGAAGTACTGTTAGATACCCGCTTAACGCCACAGTGGCTAGCAGGCTACGAGCCAGATCCAAACAAAAAGCCAAAAGATAACCGCAAAAACACCAATAAATCACGAAAAGACCGCGATAAAAAACGCATTACAGGACAAAGAGAGCCAAGTAGAAGACGTAAATAACAGTTTTTTAGTTTTGGCTTTCAATTGTCAGTGAAATAATACGACCCCGAAAAATAGCCGCGGGGTTGTATTAGGCTAAATTTAGCATTTAAAAGGAATTAATTTATGAACAAAGTTACTAAAACATGGTTGCTGTATTCAGGCATAGGTTTAGTTTTATCGCTGGCAATAATAAGTTTATTAGATATTTTTATCAGCTTTAGGTTTATATCTAACGAAGGAGTTATTTTTGGTGTTATGTGCGCTGCTATGGGAGCTGCGTTAAAAAGCTATTCAGGGCAAAAGGTTAGTAACAAAAGCGGCCAGCAACAAAAGTAAACATAGTTAACATTGATAATAAAGCGCAAAATGCATTTAGCACATAACTGCTAATTTCCCCTTACCTTTAACTAAATACGTTACTTCTCAAATTTAAAATAAAAAAAGGCAAGCTATAAGGCTTGCCAAAGAGTGTAACTAATTAATCTGGTTTTGTATTAAATGCTTAGCCCTTAAGCTATTAACTTTTCAGCTAGATTTAATTCCATGGTGGCTTTTAATAAGCGGTATAAGTTAATTGATGCGTCAATTTCTTCTTTACGGTTAGTTAAGCTTTCTATATTTAAGCCCAGCGGCACGTTTAAATGCGCACAGCTTTTAAGTATTAAATCGAGATTTTCGCGGCAAATACGTACCGATTCACTCAGCGTATTGTTCGCATCAAGCATGCGCCATTTAGTGGCCTCTGGCACTGAGATCCCCAACCATTGCATAAACTCTAAGGTTTTTTCGCCGCCGCACGGAGTAAAAGTTAAAATAAGGCGCTTAGGCTCAAGCCCTTGTGCTTTACAACTACGTGCATAGCTAGTTATTAACTCTATTGTTGCTTGTGCGTCGTAAACCGCTTGCGAAATAAAGAACTTACAGCCTTGAGCGGTTTTTTCTATTAGGCGCTCGTGTTCATTACGTTTATTAGAATGACGCTCTGCAATAGTAACGCCGCCTAAAAAGAAGTCATCAGATTGCTCTGCCAGCGTTTTATACGCATCTGGTAGGCTTAGTTTTATATCGCCTATCGATGATGGGCTACCTACTAAAACAATATTTTTTAAATCGTAGTCGTTTTTAGTTTCACTTAGCCAATCTTTAAACTCGTTCGCACTGCGTTGCGCCACACTTTTATAGGTAATTACATCAAGGTGCGATAAGCCACGTAATAGGTTGCTGTATTCACGTGGATCGACAGTTTGCCTAAATGGAAACGGACGCGCTTGATTAGTACGGCTGCTTTCGTCTTGAATGTCGTAAATTATTACGCCGTCGTATTCAATTTCGTGTAGGCGACCCAATAGCTTTTCTGCAATGGTTTTTAGTTGCGCTTTATCGGTACCAATTTTTGGCGGCGTAGTACCAATAAGGTATACGCCTTGATTGCTATCTTCTATTTTCTCTTGAAGTGATAAAGCCATAATCCTCATTCCAGCTTAGTTTGTTACGATGGAATTAATATAGCAGCCATTTAGATGGCTAGATAGCTTTGTTTAATGAGAGTTTTTCAATCGTAGTGAGGTTTATTCATACAAGCTCGTTACCAATTAGTAAATTTGATACAGTTGTTTACATAATAACAACGCTTTAGGCTCTTATTATTGGCGGCTTTGCGGCATAATCAGATGGTAATTTTTATTAAACTAGCTCAACGTTTAGCGATTAAAATTGATTGCTATAAAAGGAAAAACAATGAAATTTAAATTTTTAGCAACCAGTTTAGCGGTATCGCTGGCACTGTCGGGTTGCGCTATTGAACAAAATCAAACGAGCCAAGCAGTAACACAACAACAAACAAACACTACGGGCGAGGGCGTTTTTTCACAAGACTACTTACTAGAAGAGCTTGAAAATGGCTTGCGCGTTATGGTGGTTAAAACCGATTACCCTGATGTAGTCTCGTTGCAAATACCTGTATCGGTAGGATCACGTAATGAAACGCAAGCGGGTAAAACGGGCTTTGCGCATTTTTTTGAACACATGATGTTTAAAGGCTCTGAAAAATTTCCTGAGGCTGTGTATTCAAGTATTTTAAAAAATTCTGGCGTTGATAACCGCGCTTACACCACCAACGATTACACTAACTATCATTTAAACTTTTCAAAGCAGCATCTTGATAAAGTACTTGAACTTGAAGCTGATATTTTTCAAAACTTAACCTATACCGAAGAGCAATTTAGAACCGAAGCGCAAACGGTAAAAGGCGAGTACTTAAAAAATAATGCCAGCCCAGTGCGTAAATTACTTAGCGCAGTACGCGAAGAGGCCTTTGAGCAACACACTTATAAACACACCACTATGGGCTTTTTTAAAGACATAGAAGCCATGCCTGATCAAATGGCTTATGGTAAAGAATTTTTTGCCAAATTTTATAAGCCCGAATATGTATCACTTGTAATTGTGGGTGATGTAGACCCAAAAGCCACTATGGCTATGGTTAAAAAATACTGGGGTGCGTGGAAAAAGGGTGACTATGTTGCCGACATTAAAGCAGAGCCAACACAGCAAGCGCCAAAATATAGTCATCAACAAAACCCAGGCTTACCAGGGCATTGGTTATTAGTATCGTATAAAGGCACTGCGTGGGAGCCGGCTAAAAAAGACAGAGCCGCGCTTGATTTACTCTCGCAGCTTTATTTTTCAAACAACTCAGATTTATACCAAGAGCTAGTGGTAGATAAACAAATTGCCAGCCAAATGTTTAGCTATAACCCAGAAACCAAAGATCCGGGTTTACTGCATGTATTTGTAAAAGTAGAAAAAGCAGACGATTTAGCCAAAGTACGCGATGCAATCAATCGTACCTACGCTCAAGCGCGTACTGAGTTAGTAGATAGCCAAAAACTCAGCGACTTAAAATCTAACCTTAAATACAGCTTTGTAAATGGTTTAGATTCGTCGCAAGCAATTGCTGCAACCCTTGCAAGCTATATGCATTTTGAGCGTGACCCTAGGGTAATAAACCAGCTATATAAAACCTCAGATGAAATAACAGCTGAAGATATTAAAGCAATTGCTAACAAGTATTTTGTTGATAATGCACGCACTACCGTGACTATGTCGGCACTTGATAAAGCGCCAAATTTTGAGCAAGAGGTTGATTTAAACGCACTGGTTGCAAAACTGGAGCAAGCACCTCAGGCTGCTGCATTTAAAGTGCTAGATAAAACTAACAGCTCGCCATTAATCGACGTAAACTTTTTATTCAATACCGGGGCTGCTGCTGACCCGCAAGGTAAAAAAGGCCTTGGCGCATTAACTGCAGCTATGCTGGCGCAAGGTGGCTCACAATCAACAAGCTATAAAGATATTAAACAAGCACTTTATCCGCTGGCAGGTAGCTTTGGTTATCAAATAGATAAAGAAATGCTGTCGTTTCAAGGGCGTATTCATAAAGATAACGCTGCTAAGTGGTATGCATTAGTGAGCGATCAGTTACTTAATCCCGGTTTTAGAGAAGATGACTTTAAGCGCCTTAAAAAAGAGCTAATTGACGGTATTAAATCGGGCTTAAAAGCATCTAACGATGAAGAACTAGGTAAAGAAGTACTCTACAGCGCGCTTTACAAAGGCCATCCTTATGAAAGCTACAACTATGGTGATATTTCAGATTTAGAAGCACTTACGCTTGACGATGTTAAAACGTTTTATAACACAGAGCTTACGCAATCTAAGCTAACACTTGGCTTAATTGGTGCAGTACCGGAAAAACTAAAAGCCACTATGTTAGCTGATTTAGCAGGCCTGCCTAAAGGCGAGCAAAGCCGTTTAAGTATTCCTGATGCGCCTGAGCTTAAAGGCCATCATGCTACTATTGTTGAAAAGAGTGCGCAGTCGACAGCGGTATCGTTTGGTTTTCCAATTGATACAATAAGAAGTAGTGAGGATTGGACTGCACTGTGGTTAGTGCGTTCTTACTTTGGTGAGCACCGTAGTTCTAACAGCTTTTTATATGAGCGTATTCGTGAAACCCGTGGCATGAACTACGGCGATTACGCGTACATTGAATACTTTCCGCGTGGTATGTTTCAAACTAAGCCTGATGCAAACCTAGGGCGCTCTGAGCAAATATTTCAAGTGTGGTTACGCCCACTTCGCTCTAATAACGATGCGCATTTTGCGACTCGTACCGCCTTGTTTGAGCTTGATAAGCTAATTAAAAATGGCATGAGTGAAGACGACTTTGAAGCCACACGTAACTTTTTAATTAACTTTGTGCCGCAAATGGTGGCAAGCCAAAATCGCCAACTAGGTTATGCTCTTGATAGTGAGTTTTACAACACCGACAGCTTTGTAAGTTACGTAACTAACAAACTTAAAACGCTAACAGTAAAGGATGTAAACCGCGTTATTAAAGATAATCTACAAACCGATAATATCCATTATGTATTTATTACCGGTGACGGCGCTGATATGCAAAAGCGTTTAGCGCCTGAGCAAACATCGCCAATGGTTTATAATACCGATAAACCAGCAGAGCTTGTTGCAGAAGATAAAGTGATTGCCGATTACAAATTAGCTATTCCGGCAAAAAATATTGCAGTAATAGCAGTAGATAAAGTATTTAAGTAAGTTTAAACTTAAAAAAACTAAATGCTCCAACTGTTTTAAATAGTTGGGGCATTTTTGTTTTATAAAAATAGTTATATCTAATAACCACAACAAATAACTAAGGGATTAACACCTTAGTGACTAAATCCGTTAAACTTAGCAAAAGGCTCTTTTTGATCAACAAAGGCAGTAATATGCGACATGAAATTTGGCAACAGCTTCGCAGCGAAGCAAATGAAGTAGTAAAACGCGAACCTCTTTTAGCGAGCCATGTTTATTCGTGTATTTTGAACCATGAATGTTTAGGGGCGGCGCTGAGTTTTATTGTTGCTAATAAATTGGCAGATGCGGTGGTGTCGGCATTTACTATTCGTGAGCTATTTGATCAGTCGTTTGTAAGGTGTGAGCGTATGCTAACGCACGTTGCTCACGATATTAAAGCGGTAAAAGATCGTGACCCTGCAGCCGAAACTTACCTTACGGTAATATTAAATTTAAAAGGCTTCCATGCTATTCAGGCGCATCGTTTAGCTAATTGTTTGTGGACGCAAAACCGTAAAGAGTTGGCGCGCTTTATTCAAAGCCGTAGCTCAGAAGTATTTGGCGTTGATATTCATCCTGCTTGTAAAGTGGGTAAAGGAATAATGTTTGACCATGCAACCGGTATTGTTATTGGTGAAACGGCGGTAATTGAAGATAACGTATCAATACTGCAGTCGGTTACTTTAGGTGGCACGGGCAATGAGCAAGGCGATCGTCACCCTAAAATTAGAGCCGGGGTACTTATTGGTGCTGGGGCTAAAATATTGGGCAATATTGAAGTGGGTGCGGGCGCACGTATTGGCGCAGGCTCTGTTGTGCTAAGTAATGTACCGCCACACACGACTGCGGTAGGTGTACCGGCAAAAATTATTGGTCGCCCAGATTGCGAATGCCCTGCAAAAAGTATGAACCAAAACTTTTTAGCTAAACCTGAGCCTGAAAATGAATCGCATACTAGCTCTATGCTATAAAGTAATGAGCAATTTAAAATGCTAAACAAAAGTAACTTACTTGGCCTGTGCTGTTTTATTTTAGGCGTAGGATTAACCAGTGGTTACTTTTTGTTTTTACATTCTATGCCTATTCAAGCGCAACAAAGCCAGCCGTTTCCTTATAAAAGTATTGTTATAAAGCAAGCTAACGATGAGTCACTCAATAGTACTGACGAGCATGTTAACCCTGCCGATGGTAACTTTCAGGCTGAGAGTATTGCACCATATACGCATAAAATTGCCACGCTTACCAATGAGCTTGAGCTTAAAACCAAACAACTTAAACGCGTTGAACAAGCGTTAAAATTAGCGCAACTAGATCAGCTTGATTTTGCTAAGCAGTTAGAAGAGAAGTTTATAGCTGAGGATGAAAATAGCCAGTGGAGCTACGAAGTAGAAACCGCGCTAACTGATTTTTTAATTACCAGCGATTTAAGTAATACCGCGCAACTAACTAGTTTAGAGTGCAAACAAACACTTTGTAAGTTTAGCCTAGTTGCCGATAAAACTAATCAGCAAGGGCATGTGCAGTGGCGCGAGCTGAACGATAAATTAGCGCTAATGCCATGGTGGCAGCAATTTAAGCTCACTTCGTCAAATTCAACCGATGAACAGATAGACTTTATAGTGAGTACTAAAGAGTAAGACGCTGCTAACTTAGTACTTGCGAGTGTAGCGTGCCGTCAACCAGTTCAGTAATTAAAGTATCTCCGACTTTTACATCCGCTACCGATTTAACCACCTTTTGCTTATCTGTTTTTGTAATACTATAGCCTCGCGCTAATACATTAAGTGGACTTACTGAATCTAGGCGACTTGCCTGCAGTGCTAAGCTGTTATTAGCTTGCTGTAATTGCTTCTGTATTGCTTGGTTAAGCCGAGTTTGTAATTGTGCGAGTTGGTGACTTGCTTGAGTGAGCTTTTTGTCGGGTGATTGGCGCATTAATCTAGGCGTTAAATTATTAAGGGTGCGCTCTTGTTGATATAAACTATTACGCATAGCTTGTTGTAGTGCAATGCTTAGTTCATCCAAGCGCTGCGCTTTTTGATTTAACTGATTACGCGGATGGCATAAATTTAACCTGTGCTGTAGTTGTAATGCTTGAGCGCGCTTTTCGCTCATATCGTGTTTAAACGCATTAGCAAGACGGTTAACTAGCTGAGTTACTTTATTATGTAACTCTTGCGTATTAGGGCTTACCAGCTCTGCCGCCGCAGAAGGCGTAGCTGCACGTACGTCGGCTACATAGTCGCTAATAGTGGTGTCGATTTCGTGGCCTACCGCGCTCACAATAGGCAGTTGGCTATTAAATATAGCGCGTGCAAGTTGCTCATGGTTAAAACACCATAAATCTTCTAAAGAGCCGCCACCACGCCCCAAAATAAGCACGTCTACTTCGCTGCGAATATTAGCCAACTCTATTTGTTTAATTAACTGCAGATGTGCGTCTTTACCTTGCACCATAGCAGGGTAAATAATAACTTCTAACTGCGGTGCGCGGCGTTTTAGTACGGTTAAAATATCTTTTATGGCCGCGCCAGTTGCAGAGGTTATTACCCCGATACGGTTAATGTTTTGCGGTAGAGGTTTTTTATAAACCGAGCTAAATAGCCCCTCAGCGGCTAAGCGCATTTTTAGGGCGTCAAACTCTTGCTTAAGTTGTCCTTCGCCAGCAGGTTCCATATGTTCAACAATAAGTTGATAGTCGCCGCGTGGTTCATAAAGTGAAACGCGCGCTTTTACCGTTACCTGCGCACCGTTAATGGGTCGGTAACTTTGGTTACGATTATTGCCGCGCCACATGGCTGCTTTTATTTGTGCTTTATCGTCTTTTAACGAAAAATACCAATGCCCAGATGCCGGAGTAATAAAGTTCGAAATTTCGCCAGTTAGTACCAGCGAGGCAAAGCCTTGCTCGAGTAGGGCGCGTATTTCTCTATTAAGGCGTGACACGGTGTAAATCGTTTGCAAAGGCTTCGAAAACATAAAAAACTACCAAAAACTATTTATAACCCTAGTTTATCATAAATATTTACAAAATATGATTTACTAGTGCCAGCAACGCTGTTAAAATTTGGCCGCAATTCCTTATCTTAGATCCACCATGTGAGAAGTTGCCAAAATGCTTAGAATCGCTAAAGAAGCTCTTACCTTTGATGACGTACTTTTAGTACCTGGTCATTCTACTGTTTTGCCACATACGGCAAATATTTCAACTCGCTTAACGCGTGGAATCAAACTTAACTTGCCGCTTGTTTCAGCATCTATGGATACTGTTACCGAAGCTCGTTTAGCTATTGCCCTTGCGCAAGAAGGTGGTCTTGGTTTTATTCATAAAAACATGACTATTGCAGAACAAGCGAAAAACGTTCGTAAAGTTAAAACCTATGAAGCGGGTATTGTTACTTATCCTATTACAGTAACTGCCGATTTAACCATTGCAGATGCACTTGAGCTGTCGCAAGAAAAAGGTTTTTCGGGCTTTCCAGTAACTGATAGCGATAACAATCTTGTTGGTATTGTAACAGGGCGTGATATGCGCTTTGAAACTAAGCTTGAACAGCCTGTTTCTACTGTTATGACTAAAAAAGACAAGCTAGTTACTGTAAACGAAGGTGCTGCGCGCGAAGAGATTTTAGGCTTAATGCACGAACACCGCATTGAAAAAATTCTTGTGGTTGATGATGCGTTTAAACTAAAGGGCATGATCACCGTAAAAGATTACCAAAAAGCACAAGAAAAACCAGATGCCTGTAAAGACGACCAAGGTCGTTTGCGTGTAGGTGCTGCTGTGAGTGTTGGCGCAGGTACTGATGAGCGTATTGCTGCATTAGTAGAAGCAGGTATTGACGTATTACTTATCGATACTTCGCACGGCCATTCTCAAGGTGTTATTGACCGCGTTGCGAAAACCCGCAAAGAATACCCAGACTTACAAATTATTGCTGGTAACGTAGCAACAGCAGAAGGCGCTGTTGCGCTTGCAGACGCTGGAGCCGATGCGGTTAAAGTAGGAATAGGCCCAGGTTCTATTTGTACTACGCGTATTGTTACGGGTTGTGGTGTGCCACAAATAACGGCTATTTCAGATGCTGTTGATGGCTTAAAAGGCCGCGATATTCCGGTAATTGCCGATGGCGGTATTCGTTTTTCTGGCGATATTGTAAAAGCACTTGTTGCTGGTGCATCGTGTGTAATGGTGGGCTCTTTGCTTGCTGGTACTGAAGAAGCACCTGGCGAAGTAGAGCTTTACCAAGGCCGTTACTACAAATCATACCGTGGTATGGGCTCGTTAGGCGCGATGGATCAAAAAGAAGGTTCATCAGATCGTTACTTCCAAAAGTCAAACGAAGCCGACAAGTTAGTACCAGAAGGTATTGAAGGTCGCGTAGCGTACAAAGGTCCTATTGCAACTATTATCCATCAGCAAGTGGGCGGCCTGCGTAGCGCAATGGGCTTAACCGGTTGTGCCACTATTGAAGAGCTAAACACCAAACCACAGTTTGTACGTGTTACTTCAGCTGGTATGGGTGAGTCGCATGTACATGACGTGCAAATCACTAAAGAAGCACCTAACTACCGTTTAGGCTAATCAGCCGTAATTACATCAATTTATGGGCTAGTTTTACTAGCCCTTTTTAAATAGCTACTCACTATATCAGTAGCATTATTTAGCATCTGACTTTACGAGATACTCCATGAGCAAAGACATTCACGATTCACGAATTCTCATTTTAGACTTTGGTTCACAATACACTCAATTAATTGCCCGTCGTGTGCGCGAAATTGGTGTTTACTGTGAACTGTGGGCATGGGATGTGACCGAAGAGCAAATTCGCGAGTTCAACCCACAAGGTATTATTCTCTCTGGTGGCCCAGAGTCGACAACACTTGAAAACAGCCCACGCGCTCCTGAATATGTATTTAATGCTGGTGTGCCAGTACTAGGTATTTGCTACGGCATGCAAACTATGGCAGCTCAGCTTGGCGGCAGTGTACACAGCTCTGATAAAAAAGAGTTTGGTTACGCCCAAGTAGAAAAAGTGGGTAATTGTGCGTTGTTTGATGCGATAGAAGATCATATCACCGACGGCGGCAATGGCGTACTAGATGTATGGATGAGCCATGGCGATAAAGTAATGGATATTCCACAAAGCTTTAAAACCACAGCTAAAACATCTACGTGTCCGCATGCGGCAATGTCGAACGAAGAAAAACGCTTTTACGGCGTACAGTTTCATCCAGAAGTAACGCACACACATCAAGGGCAGCGTTTATTAGAGCGTTTTGCTATTGATATTTGTGGTTGTGAAAAATTATGGACTGCAGCAAAAATTATCGATAATGCCATTGAGCGCATTAAAGAAACGGTTGGCGATGACGAAGTTATTTTAGGTCTTTCGGGCGGTGTTGATTCATCGGTTGTGGCTATGCTTATTCACCGTGCAATTGGCGAAAAGCTAACTTGTGTATTTGTTGATAACGGCCTACTTCGTTTAAACGAAGGCCAGCAAGTTATGGACATGTTTGGTAATAAGTTTGGCCTAAACATTGTTAAAGTTGAAGCCGAAGAGCAATTTTTAAATGACCTTGCTGGTAAGTCAGACCCAGAAGATAAGCGTAAAGCCATTGGCCACACGTTTATTAATGTATTTGATGAGCAAGCTAAAAAGCTTAAAAATGCAAAATGGTTAGCGCAAGGTACAATTTATCCAGACGTAATTGAATCTGCGGCATCTGCCACCGGTAAAGCACACGTAATTAAATCGCACCACAATGTGGGCGGATTACCAGCAGACATGAAAATGGGCCTAGTTGAGCCGCTACGTGAGTTATTTAAAGATGAAGTACGTAAAATTGGCCTAGAGCTAGGTTTACCGTACGACATGCTTTACCGTCATCCTTTCCCTGGACCAGGTTTAGGTGTGCGTGTACTTGGCGAAATTAAAAAAGAATACTGTGATTTACTGCGTCGCGCCGATGCTATTTTCATCGAAGAGCTTCACAAAGCAGAGCTTTACCATAAAGTAAGCCAAGCGTTCACTGTGTTTTTACCGGTTAAATCGGTAGGGGTTATGGGTGATGCGCGTAAATACGATTGGGTTGTATCACTGCGCTGCGTGGAAACTATCGACTTTATGACCGCGCGCTGGTCACATTTACCATATGAATTTTTAGGTGTGGTTTCAAACCGTATCATTAATGAAATTGATGGTATTTCGCGTGTTGTTTACGATATTTCGGGTAAACCACCTGCAACTATTGAGTGGGAATAATCGCGCGTTAGCTACTAGCTAGTATTAGCAGTATATAAAAATAAAGCCCATGATTTCATGGGCTTTTTTGTTGCTAATATTACTTTAAGTATTTTTAGATGACTTTATAAAGAACGACATAATTAACCCGCTAATCGCAAGTACAATTCCCAAAATAAACGCTGTTTGTACACCCGCTGTTAATGAGCTACTTACTGCAGAGGGCGCTGATGGATCGGCCACGTTTTCCAAAAAACTATTTTGAGAAGCCGACATGATTGTAATCGCCAAGGCGGTGCCAATTGAGCCAGATACTTGCAGTAAAGTGTTTATTAAAGCGGTCCCGTCAGCATATAGTTCTCTGGGGAGCTCATTTAAACCATTTGTTTGCGCAGGCATCATAATTAATGTTACGCCAATCATGAGAGATGAATGCAAAAAGATAACCATTGCAATAGAGGTTTCTGTGGTTACATTCGACAGATTCCATAGCGTAATAATCATAATAATAAAGCCAGGTGTAAGTAGCCACTTAGAGCCAAACTTATCAAATATACGCCCCGCGATCGGAGACAAAGCACCATTTATTTTGTGTAACCGGTAATATTATCACCAACATGGCTCTAAAAATGCGCCAAAAGGCGATAGCCAAAGGGGGGCGGAATAGTAGTACGCTTCGTTGGTATCAATATGGTTTGAAGGTGATAATTTAGCTACAAGAGCAAGTTTAAAGGGAATAGCGAAGATTTAAGAGCATGCTAAAATTAGTAAGGCAGGGAGCTTGAGTTATTCAAATTGTAAAAACTATTTAAAAAGTATCTAAAAGCTGCCTAGAAACCATCTAATAATTATCAGCAAATTATCAGCAAATTATCAGTAAGTTATTAGCAAACTATCTAAATTAGTGCCTAGTTTTATTGAACCACAACAAATAGTAGTATCAGCACAGTGAGATAAAGTAAGCGACAGCACTTTATTGTTATTATATTTTTATTCACAAAACGTAAAAATAATTAATTTAGTGCTCGGCTATTAATATTTGCCTGAGTCTAAGTAACCTGAGATCTGCTTAAGCGATAACTAGTGCGTTGAGCTCTACGTCAGTTAAATTAAGGTGTGGCTTATTTTCTT
>NZ_JAATTW010000136.1:0-313 GCF_013414205.1 Pseudoalteromonas sp. MIP2626 | reverse complement strand
GAACCTGGGGCTGGATCACCTCCTTATACGATTTAGAACTTATTTGTTCGTAGTGTCCACACAGATGATTGTTAATTAGTGCTTGTCCTTCGGGATAACTAATTAATATGCTCTTTAAAAATTTGGAAAAGCTGATAATAAAATTCTGATGAATAACATTGTTATTTATCAAGAGTTTTCAAAAGTAAAAAAAGAATGGTAGCAGTACCATTCAGTGCCATTTAATTAACTCTTATGAGTTGATTGATTGGTATCTACTTTAGTATTCAATATTGACTTCTGGCGAAGTTAAACTGTCACACAACAAAGACCC
>NZ_JAATTW010000135.1:0-363 GCF_013414205.1 Pseudoalteromonas sp. MIP2626 | reverse complement strand
GAACCTGGGGCTGGATCACCTCCTTATACGATTTAGAACTTATTTGTTCGTAGTGTCCACACAGATGATTGTTAATTGTAAAGAGAACAACACTTATTGTTTGGGTCTGTAGCTCAGCTGGTTAGAGCGCACCCCTGATAAGGGTGAGGTCGGTAGTTCAAATCTACTCAGACCCACCACTTTACTCCCATACATCGTTATGGAATATCTCGTTTAGTAAACTAAACGTCGATTTCCCACACCTTGTCTGGAAGCAAAGTCGGTATACAAACAGTAAGACCAGCATATGTGGGGCTATAGCTCAGCTGGGAGAGCGCCTGCCTTGCACGCAGGAGGTCAGCAGTTCGATCCTGCTTAGCTCCA
>NZ_JAATTW010000013.1:0-73288 GCF_013414205.1 Pseudoalteromonas sp. MIP2626 | reverse complement strand
TGTACCTCTAACTTCTTATGGCTTCCTTCAGACCCCACCGTTGGCCAGTGACGCCCTTGCCATTCAGATTATCTTCCCCTTAGTCAGGGTGATAAGGCATCTTTCAGCCTATCGGGTTTGCCAGCTTCGCTGGGCAAACAAAAAAATGGCGCTCATTGAGCGCCATTTTTATTGACTATATTTTGCTATTTAATCTAGGTCTGGCAAGTTACGGCCATAGAATATTTCTTGCATTTCACGGGTCAGTTTAGAGCGAATTTCTTCCTCTTCTTCATCTGACAAATCATCCGTAGAAAGGCCGAATAAATAGGTATTTAAATCAGTCTCTTTTAACATCATTTTAGTGTGAAACAGGTTTTCTTGATACACGTTTACGTCCATCATTTGGTACGCTTCTTTGGTATCTTCTGTCATGAAGTTTTGAATTGAGCTAATTGCATGATCGATGTAGTGCTTAACGCCGTTTATATCGCGGGTAAAACCACGTACGCGGTAGTCAATTGTTACTACGTCTGACTCTAGGCTATGAATAAGGAAGTTTAACGCTTTAAGTGGCGATATTATGCCACACGTTGACACTTCAATATCGGCGCGAAAAGTACAAATACCGTCATCAGGGTGAGCTTCTGGGTACGTGTGTACACAAATATGGCTTTTATCTAAATGGGCAACCACTGAATCTGGTAATGGGCCTGGAGCTTCGTCAGCATCGTAATTTTGCTGCTCTTCTACCGGCTCTTCTGAAACCAAAATAGTTACGCTTGCACCTTGCGGTTCGTAGTCTTGGCGCGCTACATTTAAAATGTTAGCACCTATAATATCAACAACTTCACCTAAAATGTCGGTTAGTCTATCTGCACTGTACTGCTCATCGATATATTCAATATATTCTTTACGTTGTTGCTCGGTCTTTGCATAGCAAATGTCGTAAATACTAAAGCTTAAACTTTTAGTTAAATTATTAAAACCATGAAGTTTAAGTTTATCGAAGGGTTTGTTCATAATAAACCAACCTATAAATTAGTGAAATCTGCTCTAGCAGAATAAAAGTTCGCGGATTTTATACGAATTTTACTCATGGAAAAAGCGTTATTTTACTTGATCTTGCACAACTTCGTGGCTATGCGTAATTTTTACTGTTTTATCAAGCATTAATGCGACCGAGCAATACTTTTCAGCAGAGAGTGAAACAGCGCGTGCAAGGTGCTTTTCAGACACATTATTGCCCGTTGCTACAAAGTGTAAATTAACTTTGGTAAATACTCGTGGGGCAGTTTCGGCGCGCTCTGCCGTTAACTGTACTTCTACGTTGCTAAAATCTTGTTTGGCTTTTTTTAAAATGCTCACTACATCAACCGATGAACAACAACCGATTGACATTAATACCATTTCCATAGGGCTCGGTGCAGCACTGTCGCTACCACCGTCAAATACAACATTATGATTTGAATTAGAGCGACCAATAAAGGTATTACCTTCAACCCATTTTACATTTGCTTGCATTGTTATACCTCAAAAATTATTTTCTTGATTGTATACCAATCAGCTTTAATAAGTGAGCGCCCAGCAATAATATAAATTAGCTTGATCAAGGCACTTAAATTTATGCAAGGGTGGTAAAACCGTCAGCGCATTTAAAGCGTGCTACCGGAAAATATAGAAGGGTTGCGGGCTAAGAAACGGCGTTATCAAATAGGTTTTTAACCAAACCACCAAACTCATCAATAAACATGTGTTGCTCTACCGTAACAGGCCGCGAGGTGATGCTACTGAGGACTTCTTGTAAATCGTAAACTATGCCATCAACTTCACGCACAATTTGGCTACGCTGCTCTGTAGTGAGCTCTGTGTGCTGCTGACATATGAGCATTACGTTTTGTGCAATCACGTCTTCGATTAATTCCATAACCGTAGGTGCACCTGGTTTTATTTCACCCGGCTTTTCAAATAAAGCTAAGTTTTGAGTTAGGTACATAATTAAGTCGTCGTACCCTTGCCTATTTAAAACCATTACACGTATACCTTAAAAATAATTAATTCAGTAATTTAAGCAGAAAGCACTAATAATTACTAGCTTAGCGACATAGCTAATACAAAAAAAGCAGCCGAAGCTGCTTTTATAATTATTTAGTAGTAATTTTAGTCTATTTTTAAGCCTGGGCTTAATGTAGCTGGCATAGCAACTTTTTCAAGCTCTACTGATGCTACTGGGTATGCACAGTAATCGGCAGCGTAATACGCGCTGGCTCTGTGATTCCCCGATGCGCCAATACCACCAAACGGTGCAGCACTTGATGCGCCAGTAATTGGGCGGTTCCAGTTAGCAATACCAGCGCGAATACGGCGTAAAAAGTGCTCGTAGTCGGCAGCACTGTCGCTAAGTAAACCTGCTGATAAACCAAAGCTTGTGTCGTTGGCTTTATCAATTGCTTGGTCAAAGTCGTCAAAGCGGAATACTTTTAGAAGTGGTCCAAAATGCTCTTCATCTGGGAAGTCGCTAATATTTGTACACTCAATAATACCTGGTGTTACAAAGCCAGTATTAACTGTATGCTCAAGCTCTACCAATACTTGAGCACCAAGCTCAACAAGTTCGTTTTGCGCTTTAACCATACCGGCAGCGGCGGCTGATGAGATCATTGAGCCCATAAATGGCTGATCTGCATCGTCATAATTACCTACTTTAATCGCTTTAGTTGCGGTAATTAAACGCTCCAGGATTACATCACCTTTGCTACCCGTTGGTAAAAATAGTTTACGTGCACAGGTACAACGCTGGCCACTTGAAATAAACGCTGATTGAATAATATCGTGAACAACCGCTTTAGTATCTTCAACGTCAGTAATAATAAGTGGGTTATTACCACCCATTTCTAGCGCTAAAATTTTACCAGGTTGACCCGCAAACTGTTCATGTAAAATATGACCTGTGCGCGAAGAACCCGTAAAGAACAAGCCATCAATACCTTTGTGAGCAGCAAGGGCTTTACCCGTTGCTACTTCACCTTGTACAAGGTTAATTACACCCGCTGGTAAACCTGCTTTTTCCCACAGCTTAAGCGTAAGCTCGGCAACTTTAGGCGTAAGTTCTGACGGTTTAAATATAACCGTGTTACCCGCTAAAAGCGCTGGCACTATGTGGCCATTAGGTAAATGCCCCGGAAAGTTATACGGACCAAATACAGCTACAACACCGTGTGGCTTGTGGCGGATCATTGCGCGCCCTAGTGGCATTGCATTTTCTACGTCGCCAGTGCGCTCTAAAAACGCTTTTTCAGAAATGGCAATTTTACCAACCATAGCACCCGCTTCTGTGCGAGTTTCCCACAGTGGCTTACCTGTTTCTTGTGCAATAGTAATGGCTAGCTCTTCGCTGTTTTCTTTTAATTGCGCTGCGAATGCTTTAACTATTTCTAAACGTTCAGCAAATGTTTTATCAGCCCAAGCATAAAACGCTTCGCGCGCTGCGCTAACTGCAGCGTCTACTTGCTCTGCTGTTGCTGAGTTTGCTTGGAAAATAACATTGTTATTGGCTGGGTTTACTGAACTAAATTCGGTTCCTTGGCCTTGTGACCATTGACCATTAATAAATTGTGCAGGATGAGTCATTATACTTTCTCCTAAATTAAATCGTGGTTGCGCTTACGCTATCGCCCGCTTGTAAATACAGTGCATCGGCTACTTGTTGCGTTATTACTATGCTGCTCATGCGCTCATCGAACGTCATAGGCACTACAGTTGCTCTAAAGTCTGTAAGCTTTTCGTTGGCTAATAACACCATGGTGTCGCCACTTGGTTCACCTATTTCAACTTTAAAGTGTTTAGCATTGCGAATGGTGGCAATGTTATCTACTTTTGCTTCAACTGTGGGGCCGGCATCAAAAATATCAACATACCCATTAAAGGTAAAACCTTCACTTTTTAATAGCTCAATTGCTGGGCGTGTGTTGTCGTGTACTTTACCAATAACAGCTTGCGCATTTTTGCTGAGCAAATTAACGTAAATTGGGTACTTAGGCATTAATTCAGCAATAAATACTTTTTGGCCTATGCCTGTTAAATAGTCGGCAGTTGGAAAGTCCATTGAAAAAAAGTGCTCTTCTAGCCATTGCCAAAATGGGCTGCTGCCATTGTCGTCAGACACACCACGCATTTCTGCAATGACGGTTTGTGCAAAACGCTCTTGATGCTGTTTAATAAACATAAAACGCGATTTTGAAAGTAATTTACCGTTACTGTTTTTGCGGTATGCGTCTTTCAAAAATAATGTACATAGCTCTGTAGCGCCGGTGTAATCGTTACAAAGCGTTAAAATATCAACTGCTTTATATACGTTTAGAGTGCGTGAAGAATGAATCACTTTACTTAAATGATAGTGATAAAATGCATCATCTAAGCCAACAGCGGCTTCTATACCTGAGGTGCCAACTACTTCACCGGTTTCGGTGTCCTCTAGTACAAATAAATAACCTTCGTCGCCCGGCTCGGTAGCAGCTTTTGCAAATGAGCTAACCGAATGATCTATTTTCTTTTGCAATAACTTTTCATTATTAGGTAAAGAAGTAAAGCCATGACCCGATTCGTGGGCTATTTTCACTAATGCAGGGTAGTCACTTTGTTGGATTGGGCGAAGGATCATCATAAACCCGCTTACTCCCTTATATTATAACGGTAAATTAAAATTAGAGGGCAAACTAGGTCTGCCCTTAATAGATATTGTTTGGCTATGTTAAGCGCTTACAACACTGGCTACTGCTTTTTCAAAGCGTGCCATACCTTCACGAATGTCGGCTTCTGGGATAACTAATGATGGTGTAAAACGAACCACGTCAGCACCGGCAACTAATGACATAAGACCGTGCTCAGTACCTGCCACTAAAAACTCTTTTGCACGACCTTTGTATTGCTCGCTTACTACTGCACCAATTAATAAACCTTGGCCGCGAATTTCGCTAAACACGTGGTATTTATTATTAATTTCAGTAAGTAGTTGGTTAAATAATGCTGCTTTTGCTGTTACACCAGCAAGTACTTCTGGGGTATTTACAGTATCGAATGCTGCTTCAGCAACGGCGCACGCTAATGGATTACCACCATAAGTAGAACCATGCGTACCTACTTTAAGGTGTTGTGCAATTTCAGTTGTGGTGATCATAGCGCCAATAGGAAAACCGCCGCCCAATGCTTTAGCCGTAGTTAAAATATCAGGAACAACGTTTAAACCTTGGTATGCGTATAAGTTACCTGTACGGCCAACACCTGTTTGCACTTCATCAAAAATAAGCAGTGCATTATGTTTAGTACATAAATCACGAACGCCTTGTGCAAATTCGTCAGTTGGCGAAACAATACCGCCTTCACCTTGTAGTGGCTCCATCATTACGGCACATGTTTTGTCGCTAATAAGGGCTTCAAATGCTGCTAGGTCGTTGTAATCACAATGTACAATGTCGCCTGGCTTAGGACCAAAACCATCTGAGTATGCCGCTTGGCCACCAACAGTTACGGTAAAGAATGTACGGCCGTGGAAACCTTTGTTAAATGCGATGATTTGAGACTTTTCTGCGCCAAATTGATCAAGGGCAAAACGACGCGCTAATTTAAGTGCTGCTTCGTTTGCTTCTGCGCCTGAGTTGGCAAAGTAAACTTTTTCGGCAAAGGTTGCATCAACCATTTTTTTAGCTAAGCGTAATGCTGGCTCGTTGGTCATTACATTTGATAGATGCCAAAGCTTTTCGCCTTGCTCTTTTAATGCGCCTACTAATGCAGGGTGGCAATGGCCAAGACAGTTAACGGCAATACCACCAGCAAAGTCGATAAACTCTCGACCTTGTTGATCCCATACGCGAGAGCCTTCGCCTCGAACTGGAATTACGCTTGAAGGTGCGTAGTTAGGAACCATTACGTGATCAAATAATTCGCGATTGACTGTCATTTTATTTCCTCTTAATTGTGTACATCACAAAGCCGTAAATAGCTGTGTGGTAACCTGTAGCATATGTGTTTTTTAGCAAACTCAGTATAGCGATATTTGCCTAAAAAGGGCTGTGTGGTTCAATTTTCAGACGCTTATTATTTCAGAAAACATTGATTATGTCTCTTCAAAAACTTTCATGTAACCCTTGATAATAAAGGGCTTGAGATATAATTTCATAGATAGTGAATAACTATTTGCTTGCTTTATGCAACTCGTTTTTAGCCAATAAAGCGCCTGAACAACGAGCGCGCCTCACTTTAAACGGGGAAATGTATTGAAAAGAGATAATAAAAAGTGAATGGATAGTCGCAAAAAAATTAACAAATTTAATCAATTTGAATAGCAAGATTATTAAAATTGCTTGCTTGGAGTGCTTTTAGCTCTTTTTTGGTGAACTTAAAGTACGAAAACCAACTAAGCGTTTCATCCGGTTCAACTAGCTGATGCTGCTTTAGCGTTAAGTACTGAGAGTAACATCGTGCTTTTAGCATTACCTGCGTTAAAGGCAGCGCTGTATCGCCTTTTTCTACCCCATTAACAAGTTGCTGCATTACGCTATTAAACGGCAAATACTTAAAGGCCATTTTTTCAATTATTTTAGCGCTAATAGCCAACGACTGTTCGCTCAGTAAGGTGGTTAAAAATAAAGGGTCTGGTTTTAGCTCTAACAATGCAGTATGCAAGCCTTTATTCGCTGTAGTGCGAGCAAATTGTACTTTTCGCTGCCAAATTTGCTCAAACACTTTTAAATATAAACGCACTAAGGCTATTTGCCCCACGTTTAATAACATCCCTAAAGTAAAAGCATGGCTTGGGTTAACCTCGTTAACTTCAGCAATTTTTTGTGCCGCAATAGCATTCGCCATGGCGCTTTCTTTTAAGCGCCTTTTTAGTAACGAAAAAGGCTCTGTGCTATAAGGCATCCAATGGCGCACTGCAAAAGTTGGTACTACTAGCTGTAAGTTATCTAGGCCAATATAACGCAGCGCTAAAGCGGGGCTATCTACTTTCACTGCGGTATTTTTGCTGCGCTGATTACGATAATAAGGCAAGTTAACTAAAGTAACTAACTCTCTGCCAAGCCAGCTTAGGTCGTTAACTAAAGGCTCTAAGCGCCCAACCGATGCGCTTTTTGTGGCTAAAATATCTAACATGGCACATACGCTGTCCTCTACACCTATGGTGTTTTGAATAACACTGTCTATATCGCTAAGCTGCTCAGACATCATTTTTTCTATTGCTTTATGCAGTTGCTCGCTCGCTGCTGCACGATATTTATGATGCGCGGTACTTTTTAGCTTGCGCTTTTGCTGAGCGGCAACCTCTACTTCAAGTAATGTGCGTTGCTTTAGTGGTTCGCCATAGTCCATTTCTAGCGTATGAATAAAGCCAATTTGTTGATGAGCAAAGTTATGACCAAGCAGCAAATCATGTGCTCGTTGATTAAGCATTTTAACAATACGCGGTTGCTGCACTATTTCGGTCATGGCTCTCTGCCTTTAATGTAATGATATTTACTTAATACTATAAGCTTAGAAGCGAGTTAAAAAGTTATCAAGTAACGCTAAACCTTGCTCAGTTAAAATAGCTTCCGGATGAAATTGTACACCTTCAAGTGCTAAGTCTGTATGTAATAATCCCATAATTTCGTCAAACTCACCTTGCTGGGTTTGTGTCCAGGCTGTTACTTGCAACTCTTTAGGCAGCGACTGTGCCTCAACAATTAAAGAATGATACCGACATACCGTTAAGGGCTTAGCTAAACCTTTAAATACTCCTTGATCGCTATGGTAAATTGGCGATGTTTTACCGTGCATTACTTTTTTAGCACGCACCACCTTTGCTCCTAAGGCTTGGGCAATAGTTTGATGCCCTAAGCAAATTCCTAAAATAGGATACTGCCCTTTTAATTGCTCAACAATACTTAATGAAATACCCGCTTCGCTTGGGCTTTTAGGACCGGGTGATATAACAATATGTTGAGGATTTAACTGCTTAATTTGGCTAAGCGTTATTTGGTCGTTGCGCTTAACCAGTACCTCTTGATCTAAACGCTGAAAGTACTGTACCAAGTTATAGGTAAACGAGTCGTAATTGTCGATCATTAAAAGCATGTAATAAAGCACTCAAAATAGTTATTGTTTGCGAGGAGTTGTTGCATTTTGTATTCTAACTTAAGCATCTTTGAGTGTCAGTGCTTTGTATAGTGATATATAAGTATTTCCGTAATAATAATTAATAACGGCTATGTGTTGATTTATACTCAAGCAACCCCCAGCTCTAATATTATGGCGTACGTGAACTACCCATCGACGCCGCTTCGCGTCGATCAATGGGTTTTCTCGGAAAATTTCGATAAATACCCATACAATCTGAATTTAACTAAACCCTAAGCGTGTTATTTTTAAAACACATTTATTACACGCACCGTTAAGGAGTACCTATGTTAGGCGAAGATCATTCATTAACTCAAGACTTTCCTGAGCACCTAAATACTATTAAAAAACTCAATAGCAATGATCAAGAGTTTGCAGATAAAGCCAAAAAATACAACGCGCTTGATAAAGAAATTCGTACCTTAGAGCTGCAAGACGCGCCTATCGATGACGAGGAAATGCTGCAATTAAAACATGACCGTGTGGTGTTAAAAGATTGGCTACATCAACAATTGTTAAAAGCCAGCTAAGCGCAATTTATACCCATTGTATTTAAGAGCCCTCTGACTTATGGGCTCTTATTACTCTTGCTTCTTAATATACACTGCCACCACCCTTGGTATAAATTACAGCGTTATAGCTATAACAGCCCTTCCTAATATTTAAAAAGCATTGCTATTAATTTAACTTGCAGACAAGCTATCTGTATCTAAGATAAATAACGTTAAGCTTATGTCTAAATACATACTCTCGATTGATCAAGGAACTACCAGCTCTCGGGCTATTTTATTTACCAAAGATGCCAAGGTAGTTGATACTGTTCAGCAAACATTCCCGCAGCACTTTCCCAATAATGGCTGGGTTGAGCATGACCCTAACGATATTTTACAAACCGTACTAAGTACCTGTAAAACAGTACTGGCTAATAACCAGGTTACAGCCGAGCAGGTCATTGCCATTGGTATCACTAATCAGCGCGAAACCACTTTAGTATGGAATAAAAAGACTGGCCAACCAATTTATAATGCCATTGTGTGGCAAGATCGCCGTACCAGCGAGTATTGCGAGCAAATACGTAGCGATAAACTCAGTAAAAAAATTAGCGATAAAACCGGGCTATTATTAGATCCGTACTTTTCAGCCACTAAAATTCGCTGGATTTTAGATAATGTTGCCGATGCACAGCAACAAGCGCTAGCCGGCGAGCTAGCATTTGGTACGGTTGACAGTTATTTACTGTGGCATTTAACCGCTGGCAAAGTACACCGTACTGATGCCACCAACGCCTCACGTACACTATTATTTAATATACATCAGCAATGTTGGGATGAAGAGTTACTAACGCAGTTTAATATTCCACACTCTATGCTTCCAGAAGTGATGGACAGCGCAGCCGAGTTTGGCAGTACCAGCAGTGAAATTTTTGGTGAACCGATTAAAATTTGCGCTATGGCGGGGGATCAGCAAGCCGCATTAATTGGTCAAGCTTGCTTTAAAGAAGGCATGGCTAAAAGTACCTACGGAACGGGCTGCTTTTTAATGCTTAATACGGGCGATAAAGCCCTTACCTCTAATAACCGCTTATTAACTACTGTGGCTTACAGGCTCAATGGTAGAGTGACCTACGCTATAGAGGGCAGTATTTTTATGGCGGGTGCCACTATGCAATGGATTGTTGAGGGCTTAAAGCTACTTGAACATGCCGGCGACAGCGAGGCTATGGTCAAAGACGTGCCACTGGATCACGGCGTATTTTTAGTGCCTTCGTTTACCGGTTTAGGCGCCCCATACTGGGATGCCAATGCCCGTGGTGCTATTTTAGGTTTAACCCGTGATTCGGGCATTAGCACTATAGTAGCAGCGGCGCTGCAGTCTGTTGGCTATCAAACCAAAGATTTACAAAAAGCCATGGAAGGTGATGGCCTGCGCCCAAGTATTTTGCGCGTGGACGGTGGCATGGCAAAAAATAATTGGGCCATGCAGTTTTTAGCTAATATTTTAGGCGCAAGTGTGGAACGCCCAGCGCTAACAGAAACAACCTCTCTGGGTGTTGCCTATTTAGCAGGGCTGCAAACTGGGATTTATAAGTCAACGGAGCAATTAGCTACTATGTGGCAATGCGACCGTCGTTTTGAACCAACCATGAGCATAGATGAACGTAACGATTTATACGCAAAATGGCAGCACTGTATAGCACAAGTCACACTTTCAAATAACGCAACAAAAGACGACTGCTAATGCGATAGTGTTATTGGCTATTGATATGCCATCGCTTAAATTAATAAAGAGGTATTCAGTGAAATTACTCGATAATGAATATGATTTACTGGTTATTGGCGGTGGCGTTAATGGCACTGGTATTGCGGCTGACGCCGCCGGTAGAGGCTTAAAAGTATTACTATGTGAGCAAAATGATTTAGCCTCTGCTACATCATCAAGTAGCAGTAAACTTATTCATGGTGGACTACGCTATTTAGAGCATTACCAATTTAGGCTAGTAAAAGAGGCACTTAAAGAGCGTGAAGTGTTATTAAAAAATGCCCCACATATTATGTGGCCGCTATCTTTTAGGCTGCCACATCAAGCGCATTTACGCCCTTACTGGATGATTAGAATTGGGTTGTTTATATACGACCATCTTGCCAAACGCATTACTTTACCCGCATCAAAATCAATTAAATTTACCCGCGATAGTATATTGAATAATACTATTACCCGCGGTTTTGAATACGCTGATGGCTGGGTTGATGATTCGAGGTTAGTTATTTTAAATGCGTTAGCAGCACAGCAAAAAGGTGCAACCATTTTAAGCCGCACGCGCTGTATTAAAGCAGTTCGCAATAACAATAATTGGAGTGTGACCTTAGAGCAACAAGGTAGCAAAAAGCAATGTTCTATAGTTGCTAAAGGAGTTGTTAATGCAGCGGGCCCTTGGGTTGCATCACTTTTTGATGAGGTAATTACTGGGCCGTCGCCACATAATATTCGCTTAGTTAAAGGCAGCCATATTATTGTGCCGCGTATTCACACTGAGCCGCAGGCCTATATTTTACAAAATAAAGATCAGCGTATTATTTTTGTTACCCCATTTGAAGATGACTATTCACTGATTGGCACTACAGATGAAGAATACAGCGACAATATAGCAGATGTAAAAATTAGCGATAAAGAAGTCGATTACTTAATTGGCATTACTAATAATTACTTTAAAAAACAACTTACTCATAACGACATAGTGCATACCTTTAGTGGTGTACGCCCCTTACTAAATGATAACTCATGCGACGCACAAGCCGTTACTCGCGACTACAAACTGATATTATCGAGCAATAATAACCAGGCACCAATGCTAAGTGTATTTGGTGGGAAAATTACCACTTATCGCAAGCTCGCTGAAAACGCAGTAAACGAACTCGCCAGCTTTTATCCGCATATGGGCCAAACATGGACAAAAAACACTCCATTACCCGGTGGCGACTTTTCATCAAAGGTAGTATTAAAGCAACAACTACAGGTAAAGTACGCATGGTTGCCTGAGTTTATTTTAAATCGCTTTATACGCAGTTACGGTACTGGCACTTATACCCTACTTACAGATGCCCAAAGCGTAGCTGATTTAGGCCAGCATTTTGGCCATGGTTTATACGCCACTGAAGTAAATTATTTAGTTAATAGCGAGTGGGCTAGCAGCGCCGAGGATATATTGTGGCGTCGTAGTAAGTTAGGTTTGCGTTTTAATACTGAGCAAATAACAGCGCTGAGCCAGTATATTCAAATTATAATGGCTCAATACCGCTGTAAACATTTACCAAACTAGCTAGCCGGGGCTAAATGCTCATTAAGTGACGATTTTTCAGATACTGAAAGCGATTGCTTTGCTTTTGCTGCAAAATCGTAACGTACCAATACCGTTTTACCAACTGCACAGCAGTTACCTTGCTGGTGAGCTTCTTGGCGTAATACAAATGAGCTGGTACCTACATGCTCTACTGAGGTTTTAATGGTTACTTCATGGCCATAAAATAACTCACCAACAAACGACACTTCGACTTTGGCAATAATTAGCTTCCAGTCATGTGGGTTTAAATCTGGGGTAAAAAACCTAAAAATAGGCGCACGCGAAGCTTCAAACCATACAGGGAGTACGGTATTGTTAATATGTCCTAGCGCATCTGTTTCACTAAAGCGCGGCATCACTTTTTCAATAAACATAATAATCCAATAATAATTATATAAAGGTAAACTATGACGGACTTTATTCGCGTATACAATAACGCGCTCAGCAATGACTTTTGTGATAACTTTATCACTACCTTTTCTCAAAGCCCGCATATAAAACAAGGGATGACATCTGGCGGTATCGATTTAAATAAAAAAGATAGCCACGACTTGCACTTAAACAATCATCCAGAATACGTTGAGCAATTAAAACATATTCAACAAACCACTGCACAGTATGTTTTTAAATACATTGAAGAACATATTTTTATTATGATTGGTGCCTTTGGCCTAAAAGTGTATCACCCTAAAAGTGGCGAACCTGTTGACTTAACACACGCAAACTTTGATGAAGTGGGTAAACCACAACTGCCCTTATTAGTGCAGCAAATTTTTAGGCTAGGAAATATTCAGGCGCAAAAATACCAAGTTAATAAAGGCGGTTACCCGTATTGGCACAGCGAAGTTTATCCGCAGTTAAATCATAACGAGGCGCTACATAGAGTATTGCTGTTTATGTTTTATTTGAACGATGTTGAACAAGGTGGGGAAACGGAGTTTTATTATCAAAAGCGTAAAATTGCGCCTAAAAAAGGCACTATGGTAATAGCGCCCGGCTACTTTACTCACACTCACCGTGGCAATAAGCCAGTATCTAACGATAAGTATATTTTAACCTCGTGGGTACTGTTTAACCGCGCAGAGCAAATATACGGTGCGCCAAAGAGCTAGCGCACCTTTTTTATGTATATTAACCTAGTAGCTCATCAAACAGATTAAATAACTGATCAAGCTCTGCGGTGGTGTTGTAGTGCATGCAACCAATGCGCACTACGCCACCTTTATCAAGTACGCCTAATTGCTCACACAAACCTTGCGCGTAAAAGTTGCCGTCCCATACACAAATATGTTGCTTACCTAAACATTCAGATACAGCGCGCGGCTCTAAACCTTCAAAAGTTAACGCAAAAGTAGGCGTACGCTCATTTAAACGATCTAAGTCATCTATACCAAACAATTTAATACGCGGGTAATTAACTAAGCGCGTTAAAAAGTACTCACTCAGCGCCATTTCGTGTTGCTTGGTTTTGGCAAAAGCCGCAGCTAATTTATCACGGCGCGAATGACTATCATCAAGCTCACTAATATCAGCAATGTAGTCAACCGCAGCAATTAGACCTGCAAGTGCTTCAAAGCTTTGCGTACCGGTTTCCCAGCGCCCAGGAATAACGTCCTTGGCAGGCTCAACTTTATAAGGCGTAAATCCTTCAAGGTGCTCTTTTTTGCCATAAACCATACCTAAATGCGGGCCAAAAAACTTGTACGCAGAGCAGGCTAAAAAGTCGCAATCAAGCGCTTGTACATCTACAAGTTCGTGCGGTGCATAATGTACGGCATCAACATAAACAAGTGCGCCTACGTTGTGGGCAAGCTCTACAATACGTTTAATATTGTTAATTGAACCTGTGGTATTTGAAGCATAAGTTACCGCTACCAGCTTAGTATTACTGTTTAGTAAACTCTCGAACTGCGCCATATTGAGTGTGCAGTCGGTTTCGTTAATAAGCGCAGTATTAACTTTAACACCTTTATCTTCTGCGGCTTGCTGCCACGACGAAACGTTAGAAAAGTGATCCGCGTTAGTGACAATTATTTCATCACCCGTTTGCCAGTCGCGTGAAATTGCGCGGCTAAAGCTAAACGTTAAGCTGGTCATATTCGGACCAAATACAATTTGTTGTGAGCTGGGCGCATTGAGTAAATCGGCAGCAGCTTGGCGAGCATTTGCCATTAGCTCAACGGTTTTATCGCTTGAGAAAAATGCTCCACCTAAATTTGAGTTGTAATAACCCAAATAAGCAGTCATAGCGTTAAGTACCGATTGCGGTACTTGCGAGCCACCGGGGCCGTCTAAAAACACGGGAGATTTACCATTAACGCTTTGCATTAATGCCGGAAATTGCTCACGTAATTGCGTTATATTCATGCTCATTCCTTAAGAGGTTAATACAAAGCAATCCAGGTAACCTGGCTTACTGGCATCAAGTTTATTCATTGGAGTAGCGTTATGCCACACTTGACGGTCGTTAATTACTGCAAACATACCGTCTTTTATAGCCATTTTAAAACAGGGATCGGCTTGCTTGTTTTCGTATACAAGCAATTCACCGCCCTCTAAGTTTTCATGCGATACTCCACATACACACACATGATCAAAACCATCTTGGTGCACGCCTTCTGGCGCTGCAGGCGTATCACTATCAATGGCTAACATACGAAATTGGTGAATTTCGATATCACGTTCTTCATCAATCCCGGTAATTTGACGAAACTCATTCACAATACTTTTCATGCCCGCTGACTCAAGTAGGCTTTGCTCTAAATTTTCGTAACTACGCTCAACATTACCCTGAAAGGTATTAATTGCATCATCTTGTACAAATGCTTTTGTTGCTTGTAGCTTTAGCTCACCATTTTGTAGTTTAACTACAGAGTAACGGCGTTTACGAAAGGCACCATCTGCATAAGGATTAGTCGGCAGGTTATCAAAAGAAGGCTTAACCAAATCAATATTTGTTTGGTTAATAAAACGCAGCTGCAGTAAATTCTGGGGGTTTAAAGCGGTCATAAAAATCCTGCTATAGTAATTATAATATTGCAGGGATTTTAATGCATGCAAAGAGGATTTATTGCTTTATTATTTAACTTCAAAACAATTAACCACCAAAATTAATACAATAAATGCAAAAAAACAACATTAACTATCTAAAATTTATTTTTGCCAATAAAAAACCCGCAAAAGCGGGTTTTTAAATAAGCTGTAAAAATTAGACTGCTTGTTGAATGATCACGTTGTCTGCTTTTTTAGTGTAAGCAGGCATGCGATGGAAGTTCAAGTAGCGATATGTATCTGACGCTGTTGCATTGATCTTCGCTGCATATTCTTGATACTCAGCAGCAGTTGGCAATCGACCGATAATTGCCGCAACTGCAGCAAGTTCAGATGATGCTAAAAATACATTTGCACCATTACCTAAACGGTTAGGGAAGTTACGTGTAGAGGTAGACACTACCGTTGCTTTATCAGCAACACGTGCTTGGTTACCCATACATAATGAACAACCTGGAGTTTCTATACGTGCGCCAACACGACCAAAGATGCCATAGTAGCCTTCTTCAATTAGTTGGTCTTTGTCCATCTTAGTAGGTGGAGCAACCCAAAGCTGAGTAGGTAGTTGACCTTTAAAGCCATCTAGTAACTTACCAGCCGCGCGGAAGTGACCAATGTTAGTCATACAAGAACCGATGAATACTTCATCAATTTTCTCGCCAGCAACATCAGAAAGTAAACGCGCGTCATCTGGATCATTTGGAGCACAAAGAACTGGCTCTTTAATCTCAGCTAAGTCGATTTCAACTACGTGAGCGTATTCAGCATCTTTATCTGCTTCCATAAGCTCAGGATTAGCTAACCAGTCTTGCATTGCATTAATACGACGTTCAATTGTACGTACATCGCCATAACCTTCAGAGATCATCCACTTAAGCATAACAATGTTTGATTCTAGGTATTCAGAAATAGACTCTTTTGAAAGCTTAACCGTACAACCTGCAGCTGAACGCTCAGCAGATGCATCTGATAATTCAAACGCTTGCTCAACAGTTAGGTGCTCAACGCCTTCAATTTCTAGTACGCGACCAGAGAACTCGTTGATTTTACCTTTTTTCTCAACTGTTAATAAGCCTTGCTTGATACCGTAGTAAGGGATTGCATGTACAAGGTCACGTAATGTGATACCTGGTTGCATTTCGCCTTTAAAACGAACCAAAATTGACTCAGGCATATCAAGAGGCATAACACCTGTTGCTGCTGCGAATGCTACTGCACCCGAACCAGCTGGGAATGAAATACCTAATGGGAAACGTGTATGCGAATCACCACCAGTACCTACGGTATCTGGTAATAACATACGGTTTAACCATGAGTGAATAATACCGTCACCTGGGCGAAGTGAAACGCCGCCACGGTTCATGATGAAATCAGGAAGCGTGTGATGCGTGTTTACATCAATAGGTTTTGGGTATGCCGATGTATGACAGAAAGACTGCATTGTTAAGTCTGCAGAGAAACCTAAACAAGCTAAATCTTTAAGTTCATCACGTGTCATAGGACCTGTTGTATCTTGCGAGCCAACAGTTGTCATTTTAGGCTCACAGTATTGACCTGGGCGAATACCTGCAACGTTACATGCTTTACCAACCATTTTTTGCGCTAGTGTAAAGCCTTTATCTGATACTTCAGTTGCTGTTGGTACTTTAAATATATCAGTAGCACCTAAACCAAGTGATGTACGTGCTTTGTCTGTTAAACCACGACCAATGATTAGTGGAATACGACCACCAGCACGAACTTCATCTAAAATCACTTCAGATTTAAGTTCAAACTTAGAGATTACTTTATCTGTACCATGCTGCTTAACAACACCTTCGTATGGGTAGATGTCAATTTGCTCGCCCATGTTAAGTTCATCAACATTTAGCTCAATTGGTAAAGCGCCAGAATCTTCCATAGTGTTAAAGAAGATTGGTGCAATTTTATTACCTAGACATACACCGCCAACACGCTTATTTGGTACAAACGGGATATCATCGCCCATAAACCAAAGCACTGAGTTAGTTGCAGATTTACGTGAAGAACCCGTACCAACAACATCACCAACGTAAGCTAGTGGTAAGCCTTTAGTTTTTAATTCTTCTAGTTGGGTGATTGGGCCTACTTCGCCTGGTTTGTCAGGAGTGATACCGTCACGTTCAATTTTTAGCATAGCTAAAGCATGTAGTGGAATATCTGGACGAGACCATGCATCTGGTGCAGGTGACAAGTCATCCGTATTTGTTTCGCCTGTTACTTTAAATACAGTAACTGAGATCTTTTCAGCAACAGCTGGTTTATTAGTAAACCATTCTGCATTTGCCCAAGACTCAATAATTTGCTTAGCGAATGTGTTACCCGCTTTTGCTTTTTCTTCTACATCGTAAAATGCATCAAACATTAATAATGTGTTTGAAAGGCCTTTTACTACGATAGGTGCAAGTGTGTCGTCATCAAGTAGGTCTATCATAGGTGCGATATTGTAACCGCCTAGCATAGTTCCTAATAATTCTGCCGCTTTTTCTTTAGAAAGTAGTGGAGAATTAGTTTCACCTTTAGCAACTGCCGCTAAAAACCCTGCTTTGATATAAGCTGCATCATCAACACCTGCCGGTACACGATTAGCAAATAAGTCGAGAATAAATTCTTCTTCACCAGCCGGTGGAGTTTTGATTAATTCAATAAGATCAGCCGTTTGCTGAGCATCTAATGGCGCTGGTACGATACCTAACGCGGCACGTTCTTCTACGTGTTTACGATATTCTTGTAGCACAATATTGCCCTCTTGGTGACGTGAAAGTATTCGGTAGCGCTTCATAAGCGCAATGTTACCCAATACTTATAGTATTCTAACGCTTAATTATAAAGCTTTTATAGGTAGATGAAAATCTATCCAGTTCAGCAACTGATTATACCGACTATAAGTATTATGAATAGTAGATAAAGTAAAATCAATTTCCATGAATGTTTATTAAGTAAGAATCATTAGTATTTATTTTTAATTTGGGTTTTTAGTAGACAAAAAAAAACCCAGCATAAAGCTGGGTTTTTGTAATTCAATCGATTTTATTAACGTAAAACTTTAACGTTTTTAATCGTTTTGATATGCGCTTCTACACGACGGTTTTCTTCGTGTGCTGCTTTAGTGTTCGCTTCATTTTTAAGACGCTCTTCACCTAGACCAACTGTAGTAATACGGTCTTCTGCTACGCCATCAGCTACTAATTTTTTAGCTACTGCGTCAGCACGTTTTTTAGATAACCACTTGTTGTAAGATGCTTTACCTACAGAAGAAGTATGACCTTCTAAAAGAACAGTTGTATCTGGGTACTCTTTTAAGAACTCAGCTACTTTATCGATATCGTTTAAGTACTGTGTAGATACTGCAGAGGTATTATTAGGGAAAGTCACTAATAAGCTTACAGTTACTTCTTTATCTTCGTATAAAGTACAACCTGTGCCATCAACTGCATCTGTCATTGGTGTGTTAGGACACTGATCATCTGCATCTGGAATGTTATCGTTGTCGCTATCTACTGGTGCAACTTCAACAATTACTGGCTCTGGAGCTGGTTGAACTGGCTCTTCTGCTACTGAACTTTGACCAAATAAGTAGTTAATACCTAGTTTAGCGTTCACATCGGTATAACCACGGTCAAGACCTTGATAAACAGATGTTTCTGCGTTAACAAATAAGCCGTCTGTAATGAAGTGCTGGTAACCAACACCTGCGTTTAAGAAAGTATTATCTGTTGCTACTTTTACTTCTTTAATACCAAATAAACCATAGAAAGGACCGCCACCAAAGTGGTAAAGTGCATCAACACCAAAACGCTCGCCGTCTACGTCGTTACGATTACCATTAGGAATCGGATTTTTAAGAAATGCATTAAAGTCCATATCTGCATACTCAAGACGTGCACTCCAGTAATCACTGAAACGGTAACCAACTTCAGCACCCCAACTTGCAGATTCATTAACTTCCAAGTTTTGGTACATGTTCAAGTTTTTCCAAGATGCATCGTAATAGTCACCGAACACACCAATGTAAAAACCTTCAGTTTTTTCTGCTGCAAATGCTGATGCGCTAGTTGCAGCTAACGCGATTGCGATTGTAAGTGATTTTAATTTCATTGTTTTCTTCCCATTTTAACAATTAAAAAATATAGCTAATTCGTTCTAGCTCAACCAGTTTTATTAATATTACCTGATCCTTTATTAATCAATACTTAACAAAAGATAAATTAATTCGTTTCAACACTCTATATACAAGTATCAGTAAGTTTAGGACATATTAATTACTTTACCCAACCCCTAGATAATAAATACTATCGCTGGTATCTAAATTTATTAAATAACCATACCGACTTCACTAGCTGAGTTTATATTTCTCTCAATAATAAATCATCACTGCAGCCGCTAAATGAGCTTTTATGATCAGCAACTTAAATTTCAATCTAATAATTAAGTACCACAAAAAGTATAATACTCTTTATCACTGCTAGGTGCATCCTGAAATTTTGCCAATTTGTCAGTATTTTCATAAGGTGTGTGCATAACCTGCATAAACTCATGCAGTAATTCACTTGAGCCAGTCTTATTATACTCACTAAGTATTTTTTCGATCACATGGTTACGAGGAATAACTCGCGGATTAGCTGCGCGCATTACGGTATAGCTGCGATCATCGGTACGTTTTTGCCACTTACCGGCCCACTGAACTAATACCACTGGTATGCTCACTCCACCTGTTAAAGACTCGGTTAGTGCATCAAACGTGTTGGTATAGTCGAGTTGGTGCTCTTTTAATAACTGTAATAGCTCTGCAATTAACTCTTTATCTTCTGTATCTGTGCCAGCTAAGCCCAGTTTTTTTGCCCACATTGCACTAAATTCAACATTAAATTGCTCAGCAAAACCATCTATTATTGGGGTCATTAACGCCACAGCTTGTTCGTCGTCATCATTTACAAGCGGTATTAAACTCTCAGCTAAGCGGGCGCAGTTCCAGTTAGCAATATTAGGTTGATTACCAAATGCATAACGCCCTTGCTTATCAATAGAGCTAAACACGGTATCAAAATCGAAGCTGTTCATCATGGCACATGGGCCATAGTCGATAGTTTCGCCGCTAACCAGCGTATTATCGGTATTCATTACCCCATGTATAAAGCCTACTCGCATCCAACTAACCACCAGCTCAACTTGGTTTTTAATCACTGCAGCTAAAAATGCTAAATAGCGCTCAGGTCCTGTTGCTTGAATTTTTGGGTAATGACGCTCAATAGCTAAGTCGGCAAGGTTTTTAAGCCCTGCAACGTCGCCTTGCGTTGCTAAATACTGAAACGAGCCAACACGAATATGGCTACTGGCTAAGCGCGTTACAATAGCGCCAGGTTGAGGTGGGTTTCGGTACACTGTTTCGCCACTACCAACCACAGCTAAGCAGCGCGTAGTTTTTATACCTAACGCTTGCATTGCTTCGCTCATTATATATTCACGAATTGCTGGGCCAAGTGCACAGCGGCCATCGCCACCACGAGAGTAAGGAGTGGCACCAGAGCCTTTTAATTGAATGTCCCACAACTGGTTTTGCGCATCCTCTACTGCACCTAGCAAATGAGCACGCCCGTCGCCTAAACGTGGTGAAAAATGTCCAAATTGATGCCCTGAGTATCCCAGTGCAACCGCTGCAATTACTTGCTGTTCGTTGCCGCTAAAAGTACTGGCCCGTAACTCAGGAACGACATTAATATTAAACGCTTTAGCTAAGCTGTCATTCCAAAGTAATAGCTGTGGGGCGGCCACCTTAGATGGGCGATCTTCAATTGCAAAATTGTCGGCTACTTGTCTGTACCTTGGCATTAAATTCATAACTACCCTCTACTGTTGTTGGCTTATACCTACACGATTATCGCCTACACTGTAGGCTATAATTAAGCTTAGCTCTTGCATGCTCAAACCGCTTTGTTGCTGTAATTCATTAAAGAACGCTTGCGCTGCAGTTAACGACTTTTTAGTTTGTAAGCCACCATCAATAATTTTGTGCGCGCGCAAATAACTCTCAACATCCCGCGATAATAAAAAGGTATCTTTACCCAATGCACGCAAAGTATAAGGGCCGGTATTTCCACCCAAGCGTGCACCGTGTTTTTTTAAGTACGCCCACAAACCAATAATATCTTCACTTGGCCAGTCTGCAATAAACTGACTAAAGCTACCATGTTGCTGGGTAACCTCATGGATCATGAACGCATTTTCGGGGATCGTTTTTACTTTTTTATAATTGCGAACAATACGCTCGTCGCTGGCTTTTTGCTCCAACATATCGGGTGGCATCATTAATAATTTTTCAACGCTAAACTGCCAAAAAACCTCTCTAAAGCCTGCCCACTTGCTGTTAATAACCGACCAGTAAAAGCCACTTTGAAAAACCTTGCGCGTAAACTCTTCCAGCCAATCATCATCACTTAAAGCTACTAATTGTCGCTTAGATGCAGGTTTAGCGAGTAGTTGCTGTAGCATTTGTGTTGAGCCTTTTCGCTCTACTGCTCGCTGATAAATATCATTAAATTTTTCCATCTGCTTGAAACCTTATTTTGCAGTTACAAATTTCGCGCCGCGATTACCCCCTAGTTTAAGGGAAATTGTCCTTATACGTAACCGTTACCAAAATCGATGACACTATCTGCACTTAGCTGCTTGACACCCAGATGGCTAAAATGATTTAATCATTGCACTTACCCTATTTAATTATATTTGTATTGCTAGCAGTACAAATATAAAGGGCTGGAAGAGGTGCGTTATTCAGGTAGCGTATGTTAGGAGCACAAACTCCATTGAGCATACGTAAGGGGAATCAACGCCGAGAAACAACAATATTTGTGTCATTGTTGTTTCGGGCGACTAGGTTGAATCCTAGCGACTGTCACCAATAGCTATTTAAACGTAGCTTATTAGTTTGGTGGAGAGCTTCTGGTCTTAGTATAATAAGGCCGTGCGCCCTATTATTTAAGCCCATTCGCTCTTCGAATTATAACATACCCTACACGTGGGTATTTGTTCGAACGATGTTAATGCGGCTCTTTCCTATATAGCTTCTTAACTCACCGAACATTCTATAAGTTCGCGAGAGATGATCAAAAACTTTAATTTAGATGACTACTCAGTCTGGACGGCGCTCGTTACTCCGTTTAATCAAAACGGTACAATCGACTATGGCACCTTAACCACTTTGGTTGCTGAGCAAGCCGCTGCCAATAATGCTATTTTATTACTAGGCAGCACAGGCGAAGGCTTAGCCTTAACACTTAAAGAGCAACAAGCCATTGTTGAACACGTGTGCCAATTATCGCCTAATGTACCCTTAATGGTGGCTGTAGGTGGTATGAACCTCAAACAGCAATTAGCCTGGGTTGAATACTGTAACCACTTGCCTATTCATAGCTTTTTACTTGGCTCGCCGCTTTATGCAAAGCCCGGTGTAATTGGGCAAACCCATTGGTTTGAAAGCCTTTTAAATATAAGTAAACACCCTTGTATGCTTTATAACGTACCAGGGCGAAGCGCTGTCGATATTCCAGTGGCAACCATTCAAAACCTACAACAACATAAAAACCTATGGGCACTTAAAGAAGCCAGTGGCAACATTGCGCAATTTGAAGCTTACCGTCAAGCGGCTCCTAACTTAGCTATTTTTAGCGGCGACGATGCGCTTATGCCCTACTTTGCCCAAGCCGGCGCTAAAGGGCTGGTATCGGTAGCAGCTAATGCTTGGCCGCTACAAACTCACGAATTCGTACAGCGTAGCCTAAGTGGCCAATACCCCAATTTATTTACTCAGTGGTCAAGCGCAATCAGTAGCTTGTTCACTGTAGCAAACCCCATTCCCGTTAAAGTACTCATGCATTTACAAGGGCGATTAACGAGTTCGTATTTACGCCCACCGTTAACTCACCTCGAATTAACGCAAACAACGTGCATTGAACAAGCAAACAACACCATTTTATCTTGGCATTAAACATAGGTTTTTATAATGAGCTGGTTAGAACTATTAAATAATTTAGAGTCGGGCGCAGTACGCGCAGCATCACAAAACGAAAGCGGCCAATGGCAGGCTAACGTTGCAGTAAAACAAGGTATTTTAGAAGCCTTTAAAAATGGTACAAACACCGAATTTGTCGGTGGCTTTGTTGATAAACATAACTTAGCGCCACAACAGTTTAGTGCCACCGATGGCGTACGTATGGTCCCGGGTGGCTCAAGCGTTCGCCGTGGTGCTTATGTAGCTAAAGGCACTATTATTATGCCACCAGCGTATGTAAATATTGGCGCATACATTGACGAAGGCACTATGGTAGATAGTCACGCTTTAGTTGGCTCGTGCGCGCAAGTAGGTAAAAATGTACACCTTAGCGCAGCCGTGCAACTTGGCGGTGTGTTAGAGCCAATTGGTGCCAGCCCAGTGGTAGTTGAAGATGATGCATTTATTGGCGCAGGCTGCGTAATTGTTGAAGGCGTAGTAATTAAAAAAGGCGCAGTACTTGCTCCTGGTGTGCGTTTATCGGCCACAATTCCGGTTTACGACTGTGTAAACGAGCGCCAACTAGACAAAGGCGAGCCAATTCCTGAGTACGCTATTGTAATACCAGGCTCTCGCCCTGCTTCAAACGAATGGGCGCGTGCACAAGGTTTAAGCATGTCGTGCGCGTTAATTGTTAAGTACCGCGATGAGCAAAGTGATGCATCATTACTACTTGAAGAGGTTTTACGTTAATGAGCTTTTTGAGCACGGGCGTTAAAACGGCAATTAATGAATTATCAAGCCAACTCGATAGCCCATTTTTTGTTTACGACCTAGATACGCTAAATAGTCACTTGGCACAATTGGTCGCACAAACCGAAGTAAAACTTTGGTATGCGGTTAAAGCGAATCCGCTGTCTAAAATTATTCAATGCTTAGATAACGCCGGGTTTAATTTTGACGTAGCCAGTAAAGGCGAGCTTGAGCAAGTACTTGCTCAAGGCGTTAGTAGCGATCGCGTGCTCAACACCGGGCCAGCTAAAAGCCCAAAACAAATTAAACACTTTATTGAGCGCGGCGTACGTACTTTTGTTGCCGAAAGTATTAATCAAGTTCGCTGGCTCAATGAACAAGCCAAGCTACAAAACTGTCAACTACAGGTATTACTGCGCGTACAGTTACGTTGGCCCGAGGGCGAAAAAAATCCACTAGGTGGCGATAGCCTCACGCCATTCGGACTCGGTTGTACAGAGTGGCAGGCACTTAATATTACCGACTATGACGCACTTAGCTTTGATGGCCTGCATATTTTTCAATGGGGAAATATGCTCAGCACGCAAAAACTCAGTGAGTTGTGGTCACAAATGATTGCACCACTTAGCCAACTTGCCCGCGATTTAAATATAAACCTTAAAATTTTAGATTTAGGTGGCGGCTTAGGTATTCCGTATACGCAAAACGACATAACGCTTAATTGGGATGACTTAATAACTGCCCTCGCTAAAATTAAAAAACAGGCGGGCGTTGAAGAGTTATGGATGGAGCTTGGCCGCTATGCCGTGGGTGAATGCGGACATTACGCAGCCCCAGTAGTAGAGCGCAAACAAAACTATGGCCAACAACAAGTTATTTTAAGTGGCGGTATAAACCACTTATTGCGCCCAGCCGTCACTAGTCAAGACTTTCCAGCAGCATTACTACGAGATTCACACACACCAACCCAAGCTATGAGCTTATACGGGCCACTTTGTACCGCACTCGATTGCTTGGGCGAGCACGCATTACCAAGTGATCTAAATGAGCACGACTGGTTGGTGTTTAGTCAATGTGGTGCCTATGGTTTTAGTGAAAGTATGCCGTACTTTTTATGCCACGAACTTGCTGGCGAATATGTTTTAGAACAAAACAAACTTAGCTGTTTGCGTGCAGCCGAAGATGCCAGTTATTACTTGAGATAATGTACCTAAGATAATGTACCTGAGATAAAATTAAAATGTTGAGATACTCATGATCGCCTCACCAATTAGTCAAGAAAACATCGTCGTTGGTGAAGTTGCCAATGGCTTACCACTCACTATTCCTGTGTATCGTTTAAAAGGCGATGGCACGGGGCCAAGTGTGTATATTCAGGCCAACATGCACGGAGCTGAAGTACAAGGTAACGCGGTAATTTTTCAACTACTTGAACAATTAAAGCACCTTAATCTTAAAGGTGATATTACTTTAGTGCCCTATGCCAACCCTATTGGTTGCAATCAAAAGTCGGGGGAATTTACCCTAGGTCGGTTCGACCCTATCACCGGCACTAATTGGAATAGGATGTATCATTATAATACTGATTTAGTCACTCAGTTTGCACAAAACCATATGCAATACGACGATGCCATATTAAAAAGCGCGTTCAAACAGGCACTTATTGACGAAGTTGACAGTAAACTTAATGGCCCTGCTTATTTACTCAATACTGGTAAACGCATTGCGCTTAACTTACAAAAGCTCGCTCACCAAGCTGATATAGTACTGGATTTACACACAGGTCCTATTTCAAGCAAGCACTTGTACTGCCCAACCTATGCGACTAATAGCGCTCGCTACTTTAATATTGAGCACGTACTGCTTATTCCAAGTGACTTTGATGGTGCGATGGATGAGGCAAACTTTTGCCCGTGGTGGCATTTAAGCGAAGCACTGAGCAAGCAAGGCCGCGAGCTCAGCATACCTGTAGAAGCTTTTACTGTAGAGCTAGGCAGCCAAGAAAAAATAGACTTGAGCGAAGCACTAAACGATGCAAACAGTATTTTAAGTTACTTAAATTATAAAGCCGTATTTGTAAATGCGCCCTACACTCCAGCTAACATTACTCGCTACGCGTGTCATTTAAACGATTACTTTGCTTACTACGCGCCCATGGGCGGAATGGTTGAGTATATTGCCCCCCTAGGCGGGCATATTAAAGCGGGTGAGCCAATTGCTAAAATACTGCGCATGGAACGTTATTTAAGTGAACAGCCACTACAAACACTTATTCTTGAGTGTGATGCCATTGCCATACTGCACTTTGCCTCGGCGAGTGTTAATCAAGGCACTGAACTGTATAAATTTTTTACTAACGTATTTGAGCTTTAAGCTCTCCCTTCTCATTGCGTGAGAGTAAGTTAACTATAGTTAATTTGCATTATAAAAGCGGCTTAGGCCGCTTTTATTTTTATCTAATTATACAAAATATACGTAAATTCAGTAAAAGTTCACCGCTGCATATGTAAAAAGAGGTTATAATTACGTTAATCTATTAAACCCTCCACACTCACAAAGGAATTACAATGAGCTGGCGATACTTGATCATACTTTCAACATTAGTTACTACTACTGTTTTTGCTGAAGAAAAATCTAAAAGCAATGAGCAAAATAGTAATATTGAGCTGGTAAAACAATGTATTTTAAATGAAGTGATTGGTGGGGACGGCAAACAAACACTCGACCAGCTTCGTAAAAAATGCTCTGCTCTTGAAGAGGATAAGCAGCTTACAGCCATCGATAAGCGCAAAGCACGTGAAGCGGTAAGCCAAAAAAACCGTAATGTGATTACGCCACATAAACGTAACTACATTTTACCTATTTCGTATGTATCGCATCCGAACAATAGCTCGTTTGAAACATTCGACGAGCTAACTGGCGAAAAAAATGACGAGCCACTCGATAACTTAGAAGCCAAATATCAGCTTTCAATTAAGGTGCCTCTATTCAATGACTTTTCTGATGAAGACCAAGCTATATTTTTTGCCTTTACACTACAGTCATATTGGCAGCTTTATAACAAAGAAAGCTCATCACCATTTCGTGAGACCAACTACGAGCCAGAAATTTTTTGGGTTAACTATTTAGATCCAGAACACGTTCCTTGGGGCGATGAAATGGCTGTTGTTTTGGGTATTTCGCATCAGTCTAACGGTAATAGCCAGCCAAATTCGCGTTCATGGAACCGTATTTACGCTAACTTTATTTGGGAAAAAAATGGCTTTGTGTTTAACTTTAAGCCTTGGTATCGTATTTCAGAAAGCGAGAAAGAAACACCTTTAGACCCAAGAGGCGACGACAACCCTGACATTTACAAATACATGGGTTACTTTGAGTTTAGCGGTGCGTATCGCCTTAATGAACATGAATTTAGCTTTATGACCCGTAACAACTTAAATTCAGACAATCGCGGTGCATTACAGCTCGATTGGTCATTTCCGCTTTGGGGCCGAGTGCGTGGTTATGCACAGTACTTTAATGGCTATGGCGAAAGCTTAATTGATTATAACGCTGATATAGAAAGAATTGGCGTAGGTATACTACTTACCGATTTACTTTAATTAATTAGCGATTAAATTAAACAAATTAAAAAGCCAAGCATCGCTTGGCTTTTTTCGTGCTTTAATTTAACTATAAAGTGCTAACAGCTTATTTTTTTACTACAAACTGCCCTTCAAATTCAGCCACTACCTTATCACCATCATAAATAATAACAGGTACTAAATAGCTGGCTTTACCTTCAGTTTCTAACTCGCTGAGCTTACCCTTACAGCTTTGTATATCAACACAGCCGCGTGGATCACTGCTAAGCGGTTTTAAATATTTAATATTGGCATCGGCTAATACAATATTTCCTTCAAGCCCTGCTTCTTTTAGTGCTAAGTAGGTTGCGCCCCACCCCGTAAGGGTTGCTAAGCTATAAATAGAACCAGCAAACATAGTGTTATGCAGGTTTAAATTAGCATCTAAATCTGCGCTAGTCGTAAATTGCCAGTCGGTATAGCTCTCTACTTTAATGCCCATTGCATCACTAATTGGAATTGACTCACGCCAGGTATTTTGCAGCACTTGAGTCCAGTTAGGGTGGCGAAACCAGCCAGGCTCTGATGGCTTTTGTTTTACCATTTTATAGTGCTGTACATCGCCGTACGCCAAATGCGCTTTTTCTTGCGTTTCATAACCATGGCGCTTATAAAATTCGAGTGCGCGCTCGCGTGCAAATAACACCAACTCTGCAGCGTCTTGTGACCATGCTATTTTTTCTAGGTCATGTAATAAACGACTACCAATATGCTGATTACGACTTTCTTCAGCTACAGCCATATAGCGAACTTGAGCTTGTTGCTGGTTATTAAAGTGCAGCCGCGCCACCCCTAATACTTTACCCGCTTTATTTTTAATAAAGCGATGCTCGGCATCTTGTTCTAAATCATCCTGTTCAGAACCACGTGGCTCACCCCAAGGGGCACGTAAAATTTCCCAACGTAATTGATAATAGGCTTGCCAATCTTCACTACTTTGCGGTGTACTTACCTGAAACATACATACTCCTGCTGTTAAGCCGTAAATAAAATACAGCGTCACTTAATTATGGCAAATACCATACTCCATCTAAAAAAAACTGCCAATACGACTTTGGTGATGGCAAATACAAAGTGTAAAAAATTAATGACAAAAGCCATTGCGCTTTGCTTCGGCTAGTTTATGCTGGGCAACATGAGCGAATACATAAACCCTGTAAATGGCCTAATTAATAGCTATTTTATTGAAAATAGCCACAGTATTGGCCAGTTACTTTATTGGCATAAATATGGGGGCGATCACATTCAAGTACGCCAACATCAGCAACTGCGTTGGCTGCTAATAAATGACACTCTGCAATCTGTGGTAACGCAGCAGCAACCAAGCAATTTATTACTTCCACACTTACAGTGCTTAGCACAGCATTGGCACACTTTAAGCGCCCCTAAAAAAGTACTCGAGCTGGGGCTTGGCGGCGGCGCAATTCGTAATTATTTGCTGCACCAATATCCACACGCAAAAATCACCTCAGCTGAAATAAATGCAGATATAATTAGTTGTTATAAAAAGTTTTTTACTACGCAGCAAGTGCCTAGTAATAATACACAGCGGTTACTTTGTGAGGATGCTCAGCAAGTACTGGGGCGCGCCCGCAACATAGATTGGATTATTTTAGATTTATTTAGCCAAATAGACGCGCCACGATTTTTATTCGCCCCCGCTTTTTATCAAAAAATACACGCAGCCCTTAACAACAACGGCACGCTATTTATTAATTTTTTATCGCAACATGAGTCGCAATTAAAACAGTTACAGCAAGTATTACTTAATGTATTTGGTTATAAAGTTAGCCCGCAAAAGGTAGCAGGCTATATAAATCATATTGTGGTGATCACTAAACAGCTAAATTAAAGGTCACTGGCCCATCGTTACACAAGCTCACTTGCATATCGGCACCAAACTCACCGGTAGCAACCGTTAAATTAAGCGCCTTGGCTTGCGCTACAAAGTACTCGTATAACTCATTAGCTTGGCTTGGGGTTGCCGCCGATGAAAAACTAGGTCGCATGCCCTTTTTAGTATTTGCCGCCAAAGTAAACTGCGATACCACTAATAGCTCACCAGCAATATCTTTTAGACTTAAGTTCATTTTGTCGTTTTCGTCAGTAAAAATGCGGTAATTACTAATCTTATGCAGCAACTTATCGGCCGCTTGCTCGTCATCTTGTTTTTCAACACCCAACAACACTAAAATTCCTTGACCAATTTCGCCAACTACTTGGTTATTAATTTCTACTTTGGCATGTTTTACACGTTGTATTAAACCTTGCATTTTACAGCGTATCCTTTGTGTTTTCTTGCTCGTCTAGCTCTATTTCGGGCGTGTCTTCTACATTTTCAGGGCTAATACACGCCGTAAGCTCAGCGCCCAGCAACACCACTATCCACGACAAATATATCCACACAAACAAAATAGGAATGGTAGCAACTGCACCATAAATAACTTCATAAGATGGAAAGTGGCTAATATAAAGCGCAAAACCTTTTTTAGTTAACTCAAACAACATGGCAGCAAATAGTGCCCCAGGTATCGCCGCTTTAAACGACACTCGAGTGTTGGGCACCAAGGTGTAGAGCATAATAAAACCCACCATAGAAATGCCGTACGGTAATAACTTTAATAAAAAGCCACTAAACCCCGGAATCCCCTGATCAGCAAACGACACCAACGATACAATATACGAAGTAACTGCAATGCTGCCGCCTAAAAATACGGGCCCTAAACTAAGTACCATCCAATAAACGGCAAACGAAATCATCATTGGACGCTTTTTCTTAATTCGCCAAATACGGTTAAGCGTGGCATCAACATTACGAATAAGTAACAAGGCAATAGCAGCTAAAAAGCCAATGCCCACTGCGGTCATTTGATTTGCATTGCCCGCAAACGAGCTAATATGCTCTTTAATAACATCTGACGAAGTAGGCACAAAGTTAGTAAATAAAAAGCTTTCAATTGCTAATCGAGTTGATTCAAACCCCGGAAAAGCCGAAAATATCGCCACACCTACGGCAATTAATGGCACCAAAGACAGCAAAGTTACATAAGCTAAATAGCCCGCGTTAACGGTTATTTGGTCATCAATACAGCGGTTAATATATTGCATCCACCAGCCGGGTTGCTGCCGTAAAAAAGATCCAACTTGCTGTTTATAATAAGAGAGCTTATCGTTCATAACATTGACTTGTGCTAATATAATTTTGACCATAATAACAATCAGCACCATAATTTACAGCATTAACACACGTAAATAGGAAACCAAATGAAAAAACAAACATTACTGAGTGTTACCGTACTTGCACTTGCACTAACATTATCGGGTTGCCAGTCGGCTTATTACTCGGCCATGGAAAAGGTAGGCGTACACAAACGCGATATTCTTATTGACCGCGTAGAAGAAACCAAAGACTCGCAACAAGAGTCTCAAGAAGAGTTTAAGTCAGCGCTTGAGCGCTTAACTACACTTATTGATTTTAATGGTGGCGAACTGCAAGACACTTACAATCAGTTAAACGATGACTATGAGTCGAGCTTAAATGCCGCTAACGAAGTGTCAACTAACATCAATAAAGTAGAAGACGTAGCAGAAGCCTTATTTGATGAGTGGAGCGATGAGCTTGAGCAATATAAAAGCGCATCACTTAAACGTGAAAGCAGTAAAAAGCTAGCCGCGACTAAGCGTCAATTTGATCAGCTATTACGCTCAATGCGCAGCGCAGAGAGCAAAATGGAGCCGGTATTAACATCGCTTCATGATAACGTTTTATACTTAAAGCATAACTTAAACGCACAAGCGGTATCGGCTATTAAAGGCGAGTTCACTAACCTTAAACGCGATATACAATTGCTTATGAACGACATGAACAAATCGATTGCCGACTCAAATAAATTTATTGAACAAATGAATAGTGCCGGTTAATTAGCTGATATTATATTTAAATTTGCCTGCATTATTGCAGGCTTTTTTATGGCTGCATGGCTGCTTTAGCACTATTTAAAACGGATTTAATTATGAAACACATTACCCTTATAATCTTTATAAGCTGTTTTTTATCAGCGTGTAGTACACCTAACCAGGTGCAAAAAATAGCTGATAAAAACTCAGTTATTGCTGTTAACAACCAAACAGGTCGTTACCATAATTTATATCAAGGCAAAAAGGTTTACCCAACCACCTGCGAGCAAAACTGCTACCCGCCACATCCGAACTTGATTTGCGAAACACCCAGCAGCAACTGCCAGTATCAAGGTAAGCAAATTAAGCCGCCGCTCAATACCGGTTATACGGTTCGTTGGTTAGGGCATGCCAGCTTTGTGGTCAGCACACGTAATGGGCAAAATGTATTATTTGATCCGGTTAGTGAGCAGTTTGATTCACCGGTTGATTTAGGCTTTAAGCTTGCAGGTGGGTTTTATCGCAAACCCGGAGCATGGCCAAATAAGCAAACACTTGAAAACATTAACGCCGTTATGTATTCGCATATTCATTATGATCACTTTAATAAAGCAGATATTAAAAAACTGGGTAATCAACCACGTTATTTAGCCCCGCTAGGCATGGCAGATAACTTCCCAACGGGTGGCTTTAATATTACTGAAATGGCGTGGTATGCAAAAACCAGCATTGAGGACTTAACCATACACGCAGTGCCTGCACATCACTTTAGTAATCGGGTGCTTATTCCCTATATTTACGAAGATGATAATAAAGATTCTTGGAATGGCTGGCTGCTTGAACAAAATGGCAGCACCTTATTTTTTGCCGGCGATACTGGCTATTCAAAACACTTTAAAGACATACAACAAAAATACGGTGATATAGACCTATGCCTAATGCCAATTGCCTCTTATTACCATAAAACCAACGCTAAAGGGTATCGATACGTTCATACTACGCCAGAGGATGCCCTCAATGCGGCCACAGAGCTTAATTGCAAAGTAATGATACCATGGGGATATGGCAACTCAAGTTGGCAAATGGGCGATCACAGCAGCCACTCAGCGCTATCGCGCTTACTGCATATGTATAAACAAATGAATGCACCAGTACCGCTGTATATTTTAAATGAAGGCGAAACAATTAAACTTTAACTAATGCACGTAGGTTGGGTTGAGCGCAGCGAAACCCAACGAAAAATACCCTACCAACAAACACTAGTACTTAGCCTTATCGGCTGTTTTAAGCTCACTCTGCGTACAAAAGATCTTTAAGTGAATTATTCACAAAGAGGTTAAGAGGCGCTGCGCTTTTAGAGGAAAAAACTCAATGCAGTGCACAAGTGCACAGCGCACCAATTATCGCGGTGGTTGTAATTTCTTTAATCTACCCTCTTTAACCTTTTATTTAGCTAACCCACAAACACAAAAAAGCCGCTGTATTTTGCAATACAGCGGCTTTTAAAATCATTATTCTAAATTAATAGATTATGACTTAGGCGCACGACCCGCACGTTTACGTTCGTTTTCTGTAAGATGACGCTTACGAATACGAATGTTTAGTGGCGTTACTTCAACTAACTCATCTTCATCAATAAACTCAAGCGCTTGCTCAAGTGAATAGTTTAAAGGTGGAGAAAGCGTTTGTGCTTCATCTGTACCAGATGCACGTACGTTAGTTAACTGCTTACCTTTAAGGGCGTTAACTGTAAGGTCGTTATCACGGTTATGAATACCGATAACCATACCTTCGTAAACTTCAACACCGTGACCGATGAATAAACGGCCGCGCTCTTGTAAGTTAAACAATGCGTTAGTCAGTGCTTTACCTGTAGCATTTGCAATGATTACGCCGTTTTTACGAACACCGATTGAACCGCCTTTATGAGGACCGTAATGATCGAACGTATGGTACATAAGACCAGAACCCGAAGTAATTGTCATGAAATCAGTTTGGAAACCAATTAAGCCACGGCTTGGGATAATAAAGTCTAAACGCATACGGCCTTTGCCATCTGGAGACATGTTAGTAAGCTCACCTTTACGTAGGCCAACTTGCTCCATTACAGAACCCTGATGCTCTTCTTGACAGTCAATTGTTACTGTTTCAAACGGTTCTTCTAATACACCGTCAACAGTACGCAAAATTACCTCTGGACGAGATACAGCAAGCTCGTAACCTTCACGACGCATATTTTCGATTAAGATACCTAGGTGTAATTCACCACGGCCAGAAACACGGAAGCTATCTGGGCTAGCAGTATCTTCAACGCGAAGTGCTACGTTGTGTACTAGCTCTTTGTCTAAACGCTCACGAATATTACGTGACGTTACAAACTTACCTTCTTTACCACAAAACGGTGAGTTATTTACAGAGAATGTCATTGTTACTGTTGGCTCATCAACACTTAGTGGTGGTAATGCTTCAACGTTAGTAGGACAACAAACAGTATCTGAAATCTTAAGCTCGCCAATACCGGTTACAGTAACAATGTTACCTGCATAACCACGGTCTGTTTCAATACGCTCAAGGCCTAAGTAGCTTTGTACTGTACCAATTTTACCGTTACGTTTAGTACCATCAGCACTAATAATAGTTACTTGTTGGTTTGGAGCAACAGAACCACGCTTGATACGACCAACACCAATTACACCCACGTATGAGTTGTAATCAAGTTGAGAAATCTGCATTTGGAAGTCACCTTCAGGATCTGCATCTGGTGGTGATACTTCGTCAACGATCATTTGGAACATGGCATCCATGTTATCAGATGGCTCGTCTAAATCTAATGTTGCCCAGCCGTTGATTGCTGATGCATAGATTACTTTAAAATCTAACTGCTCGTCAGTGGCGCCTAAGTTATCGAATAAATCAAAGATTTGATCCATAACCCAATCAGGACGTGCACTTGGCTTGTCGATTTTGTTAATTACTACGATTGGCTTTAAACCTTGCGCAAATGCCTTTTGCGTAACAAAACGCGTTTGTGGCATTGGGCCTTCTTGAGCGTCAACAATTAGTAATACTGAGTCAGCCATTGAAAGTACGCGTTCCACTTCACCACCGAAATCGGCGTGTCCTGGAGTATCTACGATATTAATGTGGTAGCCGTTCCATGAAATAGCGGTGTTTTTCGCTAAAATGGTAATACCACGTTCTCTTTCTATATCGTTTGAATCCATCACGCGCTCTTCATTACCGCCGCGTGTTTCTAATGTGCCTGAAAACTCAAGCAGTTTGTCAACCAGTGTAGTTTTACCGTGGTCAACGTGGGCGATAATTGCTATATTTCTTATCTTTTCGATACTCATTAATATTCACTCAGAGAAATTGAATCTCATTGATCCTGCAGGGGCTTACGCACTCACCTGCGTTTTCACGAGATGTCCCAGCATAGGATTTAAAAGGGCGCATATTATCCCTTATAAATGGAATGGATGAAAGTTTATCCAAAATAAATTTGCAAACTTTCTGGTTTTTTTATTTAACCTACTGTTTTAAATTAACTAATTATAAAAATAAAATTTTTAATATTTTTATAAAAACCTCCACTTTAATGACTTTATTGCTATTTTGGTCAGTCTTTTGTATTTACTTTATGTTAGTCTATCACGATTAAATAGCGAGCAACTTTTTACTCTGTAACTGTTGCACTATATTGAAGCATTTACGCACCATAATGGTGCGCATTAGAAACAGCCGTTATTACTTTTGTATTTTTTATGTTTATAAACATTAAGTTACAATAGTGGCACAAAATCAGCTTATAAAACACAAAGCATTTAAGCAGCAATAACAAAACCTTATAGTTGGAGGACACATGTCGCAATCGGTTTTAGATTTTATTAAAGAAAATGACGTTAAGTTCATTGATTTACGCTTTACTGATACCAAAGGTAAAGAGCAGCATATTTCAATTCCTCATCACCAAATTGATGAAGACTTTTTTGAAGATGGTAAAATGTTCGATGGTTCTTCAATTGCTGGCTGGAAAGGCATAAACGAATCAGACATGGTGCTAATGCCTGTTGCTGAATCAGCTAAGCTTGACCCATTCACTGAAGAAGCCACATTAATTATACGTTGTGACGTAGTAGAGCCTTCTACATTACAAGGTTACGAGCGCGATCCTCGCTCTGTAGCAAAGCGTGCTGAAGAATATATGCGCTCTACGGGTATTGCTGATACGGTTTTATTTGGCCCAGAGCCAGAGTTCTTCGTATTTGATGACGTAAAATATAAAACAGACATGTCTGGCTCTATGTACAAAATCGATTCTAAGCAAGCTGCTTGGAACTCAGATAAAGAATACGCAGACGGCAATACAGGTCATCGCCCTGGCGTTAAAGGCGGTTACTTCCCAGTTGCTCCTGTTGATGACTTTCAAGATTGGCGCTCTGCTACTTGTCTAGTATTAGAAGAAATGGGACAAGTTGTTGAAGCACATCATCACGAAGTAGCAACTGCAGGACAAAACGAAATTGCTACGCGCTTTAATACTATGGTGATTAAAGCCGATGAAATTCAAGAAATGAAATATGTTATTCATAACATGGCTCATTTATACGGCAAAACAGCCACTTTTATGCCTAAACCTATTGTTGGCGATAACGGTTCTGGTATGCATTGTCATCAGTCGTTAGCTAAAGACGGTGTTAACTTATTTGCAGGTGATAAGTACGGCGGTCTTTCTGAAGATGCGCTTTATTACATTGGCGGTATTATTAAACATGCTAAAGCAATTAATGCGTTTGCTAATGCCTCTACTAACTCGTACAAACGTTTAGTACCAGGTTACGAAGCACCAGTAATGCTTGCATACTCTGCACGTAACCGTTCTGCATCGATTCGTATTCCGGTAGTACCATCAGCTAAAGGTCGTCGTATTGAAGTACGCTTCCCTGATGCAACGGCTAACCCGTATCTTGCTTTTGCTGCCATGCTTATGGCTGGCCTTGATGGAATTAAAAATAAAATCCATCCTGGTGATGCAATGGATAAAGATTTATACGACCTACCTGCAGAAGAAGCAGCAGAAATTCCAACCGTTGCCTCTTCATTAGAAGAAGCACTGGCATCTCTTGATGCTGACCGTGAGTTTTTAAATCAAGGTGACGTGTTCTCTAATGATTTAATTGATGCTTACATTAAACTTAAGAGTCAAGAAGTTGAAAAACTTAACATGACAACGCACCCAATTGAGTTTGAAATGTATTACAGCTGTTAATTTTAGTTAACAGTTATAAAATATACCTTTAAGCCCGCTTTGCGGGCTTTTTTAATGGTAAATTAGTACTTTCTCCACTAAAGTAAAGTTAATGTTAAAAATGCAGGGTTGCAGAGTGAGTAGCAAGATTTTATTACTACTAATTACTTCATTATTAAGTGTTTGTAGTTACGCTGGTGAAAAAAAAATTTACGCATGGAAAGATAAAAATGGCGTACTGGTGTTTTCAGATACCCCCCATATTGGCGCCAAAGAGATAAAACTCACCAGCCAAGATTTAACCATGCCTGCAACAAATACAGATATATTAAATAATCAAACTAAAGCGCAGCCGGTTGCATTTAGTATTGGTATTGCATCGCCTGAGCATCAGCAAACTATTCGTGAAAACACCGGCTCTGTGTATGTATCTACTCGCATTACCCCCCGCTTTGAAAACGACTTTACAATACAGCTATTTCTTGATGGTAAAGCCTATGGCGCAGCAAGTGATACCTCAACCTTTGCTTTAAGAGATGTAGAGCGTGGTGAGCACACTCTGCAAGTTAAGCTGTACAACAAACAAAACCAAGTCATTGCGACAAGCCCATTGAGTGTATTTTTTATGCATAGAAAAGGCTTAAGCTTAGGTAATTAACTCCCACCTAATTCACATTAAAAATAGCAATTGCAGTGCAATTTCATTAAATTACTTGCCTGAAAACACAGGCGCACTAAAATGGTGCAACAATGCTTAATAACACACACTTTAGCCCTGAGCTACTCAATGCCATATGGCAAAATCAAACCACCGCCGTGATGCTTTTAAACGAAAGCTTTACGCTTATTTATGCCAATACCAGTACCAGTGAACTACTTGGTTTAGGCACTAAGCGTTTATTAGGGCAGTCTTTTGATGATTTATTTAACTACCATTCAATCGATTTAAAACGCATAGCGCAATACTCTTTAATTGATGGCGTAGATTGCCACCAGCATAGGGCTGACGTGGTATTTGTTGATTCTCGCCATGCTAAATTAGCAGTCAGTTCAAAACAGATAAAATACCAAGGTGCACTTTATATTTTATTAGAATGTCGGCAAACCGATGATGAAATTAAATTCGATCAAGCATCAAATCAAATGCACCAATACCAAGCCGCACGTAATTTAATTCGAGGTTTAGCGCACGAAATTAAAAACCCTTTAGGGGGAATTCGCGGAGCGGCGCAGTTATTGCAATACGAGGTAGACCAGCAAGAAAGAAATGAATGTGCCGAGCTTATTATTGAGCAAGCCGACCGATTGCGTGAATTAGTAGATAGACTGCTTGGGCCTAACCAATTACCGCAAAAGTCTTATGGCAATATACATCAAACCTTAGAGTCGGTGATCAAATTAAGTACCCTAGATAATAGTGACAATATTCGCTTGGTAAAAGATTACGATCCGAGTATTCCCGATGTTTATATTGACCAAAGTAAAGTGCAGCAAGTGGTGCTTAATATTGTGCGTAATGCCCAGCAGGCATTAGTTAATGGTGGGGAAATAAAAATTAAAACCCGAATTAACTATCAGCACCGCCGGCCCGGTAAGGCACCCAAAAAAGCCTTGTTAATTCAAGTGCTCGATAATGGCCCAGGGATTGATATTAGTGTACGCGATACTTTGTTTTATCCTATGATCACTAATAAAGATGGCGGCTCTGGATTGGGGCTTTCTATAGCGCAAACATTAATTGATCAACACAATGGTTATATTGAGTGCGATAGCTGGCCTGGTCACACCGAATTTAATATTTATCTGCCTTTTGCAGATTAACGCCTTGGAGTATGCATGAAAACAGTTTGGCTTGTAGATGACGATGCCTCAATTCGTTTTGTATTAGAAAAAGCGCTTACTCGCGCAGGTTTTACAGTACAAAGCTTTGCTGAAGCACAAAGTGTGCTTAATGCATTAAAATTTAGCCAACCTAGTGTGCTGATCTCCGATGTAAGAATGCCCGGTATGGACGGCATGGCACTGCTAGAGCTAATAGCAGAGCAAGTGCCCGGCTTACCGGTTATTATTATTACCGCGCATTCAGATCTCGATTCCGCCGTAAATGCCTTTCAAAAAGGGGCTTTTGAATATTTAGCCAAACCTTTTGATTTAAACGAGGCGATTGCCCTAGTTGAAAGCGCCTATAGAGCTAATTCTACAAAAAAAGTTAAACGTAAACTCACGCCCCCTAAAAGCGCACATATAATTGGCGAAGCACCTGCCATGCAAGAAGTGTTTAGGGCCATAGGTAAGCTTGCAGCCTCAAGCATGAGTGTACTTATTAATGGTGAGTCAGGAACGGGGAAAGAGCTTGTTGCCAGCGCCCTGCACAACCATAGTCCACGTAAAGAAAACCAATTTATTGCGCTAAATATGGCCGCAATCCCTAAAGAGCTGGTTGAGTCAGAATTATTCGGCCATGAAAAAGGGGCTTTTACTGGTGCAGATAGCGTGCGAAAAGGCCGTTTTGAACAAGCCAATGGCGGCACCCTATTTTTAGATGAAATTGGCGATATGCCTCTCGACGTACAAACTCGACTACTGCGGGTATTATCTGATGGTGAGTTTTACCGTGTTGGCGGGCATAAAAGCATAAAAGTAGATGTGCGTATTATTGCTGCAACCCATCAAAACCTTGAAGAGCTCGTAAAACAAGGCAAGTTTAGGGATGACTTATTTCATCGCTTAAATGTAGTGCGCCTGCGCTTACCAGCCCTTCGAGAGCGTACCGAAGACATTGAGCGTCTAGCACTGCACTTTTTACATAAAAGCGCTAAAGATCTACAAGTAGAAAGTAAAATTCTTAGCCTTAAAGCAATTGAGCAGCTACGCTTGTTCAGTTGGCCCGGTAACGTACGTCAATTAGAAAACACCTGCCGTTGGCTTACGGTTATGGCTCCTGGCGAGCTTGTTAGCGAGCAAGACTTGCCACCTGAAATTATTAATGCATCACTAACTCAAGAAGAAGGCGATTGGTTAGATGCCTTCCAGTTATGGCTTAATCAGGAACTTAAACAAGGTAAGGAAAATATTTGGCCTAATATTCAAGCGCAACTAGAAACCCGCTTAATAAAAACAGCACTCGCCAATTGCGCAGGCCACAAACAAGAAGCCGCTATAAAAATAGGCTGGGGACGCAATACATTGACCCGTAAATTAAAAGAGCGCAACATTAATTAGTTTTGCGCGTAATAACTCTTAGGTAATTAATGAAGTTAATAGAGAACATTCCGCTATTTAAACAGATGGAAATTATCAACCGTTTAGGATTTTTTAAAGAATTTAGCCTTAACGAGCGCCAAATACTTTTAGAGTCGTTTGGTTTATTATATTTAGTGCGCGAAAATTCATTTTTATTTAAACAGCACGACAACGATAAGCGCTTATTTATAGTACTTAGCGGTGCATTAATAGTGTTTAAGCACAACCATTTATTAGAGCTCGGTACTATACGTCCTGGGGAGTTTATTGGTGAAGGCGCTTTTATTAATAACCGCGCACGCAGCATTAGCGCACGTGCTAAAACGGATGCAATTGTGCTTGCTATTACCTCTGATGCCCTTACTCGCTTACCCAATGTAATACGCGAAAAAATTAAAGATAGAATAATTGAAGGTATGAGCTTACGTATTGCCAAGTTGAGCGAACACATAGAAAACCATGGTTAGATTTGTATACGCACTTTGATGCAAAAATAGTGACTTCACTTTATACTAGCGTTAATGCGTTACCCCACCGAGAGCAAACATGAACGAAGAATATATAGAAATTGAATTAGAAGAAGAGCCGATTGAGCTGTGTAAATTATTAAAAGTACTAAATTTAGTAGAAGGCGGCGGCCAAGCAAAAAACTTAATTGCTGAAGGTTATGTGGGTGTTAACCATGAAATTTGTACAATTAAACGGAAAAAACTATACAGTGGCGACATACTAGAATTTGATGGTGAGCTTTTTCAACTTGCATTAACCGAAGATGCAACACCGGTAGAGCGACCTGCCGAGCAGCCGCAATCTGAGCCAAGCCAAGCAGCACCGCAGCCAGCGAGTCAGCCTGCAAAAAATAAACGTAAGCGTACTAAAAAACCTAAAGTAGATGAAAAAACCGGTCGTCGCCCTATTTCATTCGGTTAAATTATAGTCTTTTTTTGATTTTATATTTATAAAACCAGCCAGCTTGTATAGTTGGCTTTTTTGATCTTTAATTACCTCACTAACTATAAAAAAAGTAAGGTAATTAAATGCTTGCACACCCCCCTCCTAAGTGGTTAAAACCACTCGCATGGGTAGCGCTTATATGGAACTTATGCGGCGTTATTGCCTTTGCACTACAAATGCTGATGACACCTGAAGTAATTAGCAAAATGCCTATAGATCAGCAAGCTGCATATTCTAACATTCCCGTTTGGTCAACCATTGCATTTGCTATTGCAGTCTTTGGCGGCACGCTTGGCAGTGCTTTATTGCTCGCTAAAAAGTCATTTGCACTGCCCGTATTTACCGTGTCGTTAATAGCTATTTTAATCCAACAGTATTACAATTTTATTGTTATTAACAGCGTTGAAATAATGGGATCTAGTGCGGTATTTATGCCACTGTTTGTGGTAGTAATTGCCATATTGCTACTTTGCGTTAGCTTTAAAGGCAAACAGCAAGGCTGGTTGTATGCAAATTAAAAATATCTTTTGGGTAAGTCTAGCTGGCTCCCTTGAATTAAAAACTTTCAGCATCATCTCTATTGTAATGGCTGTTTAAAAATCACGCTTTAAACACTGTTTTTTATCTTGGTATACACTTTGCAATTCACAAACTATAAAAGGTCACTCTACACAACACTTATCTAATAACAAAAGGGGCAAATAATGAATAATAGTTTCAAAACCCAGCAGCAACTTACCGTTAATGGTGAGCAGTTTCATATTCACTCTCTTAAAGGCCTTGGCGACAAAGCCAAACGCTTACCTTTTTCTTTAAAAATACTACTCGAAAACCTACTTCGTAACGAAGACGGCGAAAACATTAAAGAACAAGACATTCAAGCCCTATTAGATTGGGACCCTCAAGCTAAACCCTCTGCTGAAGTAGCGTTTACGCCTGCCCGTGTTGTGATGCAAGACTTTACCGGTGTACCTGCCATTGTCGATTTAGCGGCAATGCGCGATGCGATGGAAAAACTAGGCGGCGATCCTGCAAAAATTAACCCACTTTCTCCTGCTGAACTTGTTATTGACCACTCTGTGCAAGTAGATGGCTATGGTAACGAGGGTGCGTTTGACTTAAACGCCAAGCTTGAATATGACCGTAATAAAGAGCGTTATGAATTTTTACGTTGGGGCCAAACTGCCTTCGATAACTTAAAAGTTGTCCCTCCAGCAACCGGTATTGTGCACCAAGTAAATTTAGAGTATTTAGCGCGCGTTGTTTTTAATGATGAACGTAATGGCCAAAAGTACGCGTACCCAGACACCTTAGTGGGTACCGATTCGCACACCACTATGATTAACGGCTTAGGCGTACTTGGCTGGGGCGTAGGCGGCATTGAAGCCGAAGCCGCTATGCTTGGCCAACCTATTAGCTTATTAATACCTCAGGTTGTAGGGGTTAAATTAAACGGCCGTTTACCAGAGGGCACCACAGCTACCGACTTAGTACTTACCGTTACCGAAATGCTACGTAACCATGGTGTCGTAGGTAAATTTGTAGAGTTTTATGGTGATGGCCTTGCCGACTTACCACTTGCCGATAGAGCAACAATTGCCAACATGGCGCCAGAATATGGTGCTACATGTGGTATTTTCCCGATTGATGACGAAACCATTAACTATCTGCGTTTAACCAACCGCGATGAGAAACAGCTTAAACTTATTGAAGATTATGCTAAGCATCAAGGCTTATGGCGTAACGATGGCGATGAAGCTAATTACACCGATAAACTTGAACTGATATTAGATGACGTAGTACCAAGCCTTGCTGGCCCTAAACGCCCACAGGATAGAATATCACTTGATAAAGCTGGCGAAGCAATTAGTCAGCATTTAAAAGAGTTTCAAGACGAGCGTTTAGCAAAAATTAGCAGCAGTGATACAGAGCAAGCACGTATCGAAAGCGAAGGCCCTGTAACTAATCCTGACGAATCAAGCAATGAAGCGCCGTTTATAGGCGCAGCAAAAGTAAACTTTAAGGGCCAAGAGTTCGAACTAAAAGATGGTGCCTGTGTTATTGCCGCAATCACTAGTTGTACAAACACCTCTAACCCCAGTGTTATTTTAGCGGCTGGCTTAGTTGCTAAAAAAGCCAAGCAATTAGGGATTAATGTAAAACCTTGGGTTAAAACATCACTTGCTCCTGGCTCTAAGGTCGTTACTGACTACTTAGAAAAAGCAGGGCTAATGGACGATTTAGAAAGCCTAGGCTTTAACTTAGTTGGCTATGGTTGTACAACGTGTATTGGTAACTCAGGCCCGCTGGCTCCTGAAATTTCAGATGCTATTCAAAAGCACAAACTGGTTGTGAGCTCAATTTTATCGGGTAACCGTAACTTTGAAGGGCGTATTCACCAAGATGTTAAAATGAACTTTTTAGCATCTCCTCCGCTTGTTGTAGCTTACGCCATTGCGGGAAGAACCGATATTGACGTATATAACGAACCACTGGCACAAGATGCTAACGGTAACGATATTTACCTTAAAAACATTTGGCCAAGTGTTAAAGAAGTAAGCGATTTAGTTAAGGAAACGGTAACCAGAGAAATGTTCGAAAAAAGTTATGCTAACGTATACGAAGGCGATAGCCGTTGGCAAAAAATTCAAATACCTGATGGGAAACTTTACGATTGGGATGATGCATCAACCTATATTAAAAAAGCACCCTTTTTTGATGGTATGAGTATTGAGCCTCCGGGTATTCCAACCATTACCGGCGCACGTTGTTTAGCAAAACTAGGTGACTCGGTTACTACGGATCATATTTCGCCAGCCGGTGCGATTAAAGCAGACTCACCAGCAGGGTTATATTTACAAGATAACAAAGTAGGGCAAGCGCAGTTTAACTCTTATGGTTCGCGTCGTGGTAACCACGAAGTAATGATGCGCGGTACATTTGCTAATATTAGACTTAAAAACCTCCTTGCACCTGGTACTGAAGGCGGTGTTACCCGCACGCAACCTGATGATGAGCTTGCCAGTATTTATGATGCCGCCATGGAATATCAAAAGAACGATACGCCATTGGTTATTTTAGCTGGTAAAGAATATGGTACCGGCTCATCTCGTGACTGGGCGGCGAAAGGCTCGCTACTGTTAGGTGTTAAAGCTGTAATAGCACAAAGCTATGAGCGTATTCATCGCTCTAACCTTATTGGTATGGGAGTTTTACCGCTACAGTTTAAAGATGGCGAAAGTCATGAGTCGCTAGGTTTAACCGGCCAAGAGCAGTTTGATATTGAAGGCTTGTTTGATAAAACCAAGGAAGTTAGCGTTATTGCAACCAATAGTGAAGGTAAAAAAGTAAGCTTTAGTGCCGATGTACGTATTGATACGCCAAAAGAGTGGGATTACTACAAACACGGTGGCATTTTACAGTATGTACTTCGTAATATGCTCGATTAACTAATAGCAACTTAAACTTACGCCTAAAATTTAATCATAGCCTAACAATTTTGTTAGGCTTTTTTATGCGCGTCAGTTGCGATAAATCAAGGTAATGCTTTAAAAACACCCTACACTAGTAAGACTATTAGTGAGGGCGCTATGTCACAAATCATAATTATTAGGCTACTTAAAATATCAATTGTACTTGGGTTATGCCTAATTGTGACTGGTCATGCGTTAATTGTATCAAGCTACTTTACTCGCCAGCATGGTATTAACGGCATAATTATAGCGGCAGCCTGCATTGCTATTGGCGTATTATTATCGTTACCCACTAAAATTTATTTAACTATTTTACTTATGGAAGCAGAAAAGCGTTATTTAAAAGCGCATAGCCATAAACACAAATAATGAATAATGAATAATTAAAAACCGTTTAAATCATTTAATTGTTTAGTACGTTGCTCTAATTTTTGTTTTGCTTTTTCAGCGTCATCAAACACCTTTTTAATTGATACTGGATCATAAACTGTAGGTGTAGCTGAAGTGCTATTTACTGCTGAGGATTTGGAACTGCCCGATAAAATAGCCGTATCTTGGGCAACCACCACGTTAATATCTTTAGGGTCTAGTTTTACTTCAACACTTTTACCATTAGGGTGAGGCGTATCTGAAAAATGCCATTGGCCTTGCCGATCTTGCCACTTAAATATTTTACTGCGGGTTGTTGAGGGTGTGTTCGACACGCTACTAACGGCTTGCTCAAACGTATTGCTGGTAAACGAGATTATTTTATCTTTAATTTGCTGAGATTCGTTGATCACAACAGATGTACTAAGCCATGTTTCTCCGTTTGGCTTTTTTAAATAAAATAGAGAAATAACAGCAATAATCATTACTGACACTGCTAAATAGGTAAAGTATTTCATAGCCTTCCTGCTTAAAATTAATCCTTTATTCGGCCAAGTTTAATAAAAAGCAATCAATCAGGCAATCCTTTTGTGTAAGTAAAAAACGCAGCCAAGGCTGCGTTTTATTAAATATTGAGCGAGATAATCAATAATATTAAATACCATCACCATCAATGTGCAAACCACACTCTCGGTTTAAACCAAAAAAGCGAGTTTCCTCTTCGGTCATACCGGGCTCTAGCTTACGTGTAGTATGTATGTCTCCCATAGAGACATAGCCTTCTTCCCAAAGAGGATGGTACGGCAAGTTATGCTTAGTTAAATACTGATATACATCGCGGTTTGTCCACTCAATAATTGGGTAAACTTTTACTGTACCACGGCTAATTTCAATTACTTGCTTATCAGCACGGCTTGATGCTTGGTCGCGACGCAGGCCACTAAACCACGTACCAGCATTAATTTCTTTTAAGGCGCGAGTCATCGGCTCAACTTTATTAAGCTGATTGTACTGCTTAATTCCGGCCTCTCCTTGCTCCCATAACTTGCCAAATTTAGCTTCTTGCCAAGCAGGGCTAAGCTCTGATTTGTACACTTTTAAATTGAGTGATAAACGTGCCGTCATTTGCTCAATAAATTGATACGTTTGTGGAAACAAATAACCTGTATCTGTTAATACCACCGGAATATTTGGCTGTTGTAATGTTATTAAGTGCAACATTACGGCCGCTTGAATACCAAAACTCGATGATAAAAAATGTGTCTCAGGTAAGTTTTCAAGTGCCCATTGCACGCGCTGCTCGGCGCTCATGTTTTTCAGTATGCCATTGGCGTCTGCTAGCATGCTAGTTTGGCTTTGTTTATCTAACTGTAAAATGTTTTTAAATTCACTCATGGTAAATTCCAAACCTTAGCCAGTGTGTTGCACTGGCTTATTATTATGCGTGAAAATCGGTAACTGATACTTTAACTTCAGCAACAATGCCTTTGCGGATCACAAAATCACCAAAGCATTCACCGTCATTACGCTCATTAACCCATTGACCAATTAATTCATCAAAAGCAGCTAAATACACGTCTTCACCCACATTTTCTAAATATAATTTAGGAATACGTGTGCCTTCAAGGTTACCGCCTAGATACACATTATATTTACCCGGACCTTTCCCAACCAATCCCGCTTCGGCTAACATGGCACGCCCACAGCCATTGGGGCAACCCACAACGCGCATAATAATACTGTCATTCGGCACACCATGCTTGGCTAACAGTGCTTCTATTTTTTCAACCAAACTAGGTAAATAACGCTCAGCTTCAGCCATAGCTAATGGGCATGTTGGCAGTGCCACACACGCCATAGAATTTTTACGTTGTTCGGTGTCTTTATCGTCAATTAAACCATGGTTACGGGCAATTTCTTCAATCACGGCTTTTTGATTTGCAGCTACACCAGCAATAATTAAGTTTTGGTTTGCCGTCATGCGCATGTCACCTTGGTGAACTTCTGCTATTTTACGACAGCCTGTTTTTAGTGGTTTGTCTGGATAATCTAAAATACGCCCACTTTGAATAAATAATGTTAAGTGATGTTTGCCATCTATACCTTCAACCCAACCTATACGATCGCCTCGGTGAGTAAATTTATAAGGACGACTTGAAGCAAACTCAACACCCGCACGTTTCTCTACTTCCGCTTTAAATACATCAACGCCTACTCGATCTAATGTGTATTTTGTTTTAGCATTTTTGCGATTTGAACGATTACCCCAATCGCGCTGTACCGACACCACATGCTCGGCAATTTTTAACGTATGTTCTAGTGGAATAAAACCAAAGTCGTCTGCTTTACGTGGGTAGGTTGCTGTATCGCCATGTGTCATGGCAAGGCCACCACCGACAAGTACGTTAAAGCCAATTAATTTACCATTTTCGGCAATAGCTACAAAGTTTAAATCATTGGCGTGCACATCCACTTCATTATTCGGCGGAATTGTTACCGTTGTTTTAAACTTACGCGGTAAGTAATTAGAACCTAAAATTGGCTCTTCTGTGGTTTCTGCTTTTTCACCATTAAGCCAAATTTCGGCGTAAGCCTTGGTTTTTGGTAATAGGTGCTCTGAAATTTTTGCAGCCCACTCATACGCTTCTTGATGCAGCTCTGACTCAACCGGATTAGTAGTACACAACACATTTCGATTAACATCGCCTGCGGTAGCAATAGAGTCAATTCCAACGCTATCCAGTAATTGATGCATGCCTTTAATATTAGGCTTTAATACACCATGAAACTGAAACGTTTGACGCGTAGTTAAACGGATACTGCCATAGCTGGTTTTTTCTTCTGCAAATTTATCTATGGCTAACCATTGCTCAGGCTTAATAATACCGCCAGGCATACGCGCACGTAACATTACGTTGTGTAATGGTTCAAGCTTTTGCTTAGCGCGCTCACCACGAATATCGCGGTCATCTTGCTGGTACATACCGTGAAACCGAATTAACTGGAAGTTATCAGCGGTAAAACCACCGGTGATCTCATCTTTTAAATCTGTTGCTATAGTGCCACGTAAAAAATTACTTTCTCGTTTCATGCGCTCGTTATCAGAAAGCTTTACGTTTTTATCTTGTTCGCTCATGTTTAATCCTAAATTAGTGACAGTGACGGCTGCTTTAAATATTTAATTTTAGTAAACGTCTTTCTGATAGCGGTTTGCGCTGCGTAAATCTTTTAAATACTGCTGAGCATCTTCATCGCTCTTGCCGGTATTTTCTTTAATAATTTCGAGTAATGTTTGGTGCACATCTTTTGCCATATTGTTAGCGTCGCCACACACATAAAAATGTGCGCCAGCTTCAAGCCACTCAAAAATAGCTTTGCTGTTACTACGCAACTTGTCTTGCACATACACTTTTTCGGCTTGATCGCGGCTAAATGCAACATCTACTTTGCTTAGTAAACCCGACTTTAAGTAACCTTGAATTTCAACTTGGTATAAAAAGTCTTGAGTAAAATGTGGATTGCCAAAAAACAGCCAGTTTTTACCTGATGCGCCACGCGCATCACGCTCTTGTAAAAAGGCTCGAAACGGTGCTATTCCCGTACCAGGGCCAACCATAATGATTGGTGTTTCATCATTCGTTGGTAAACGAAAATTATCGTTATGCTCACTAAATACCTTAACTTTACAGCCTTCCTCAGCACGGCGCGCTAAATAGCCCGAACAACCGCCTAAATGCTCACGACCAAAGGCATCAAACTCAACTAATGCTACGGTTAAATGTACCTCGTCTTCAACCTCGCTTTGGCTAGAGGCAATTGAATATAAACGTGCTTGTAATTTACGCAGGCAATCGACGAGTGTTTGCGCGTCGAGCTTAGCGGGGTTTTGTGCAACTACATCAAATATTTGGCGCGGCTCAATGTATTGATGCATTGCCGCTTTATCTTCAACCAATTTTAATAGTTGTGGTGTGCCTGTCGCTATTGCATATTTTTCCACAAAGCCAGGGTACGACTGCGTTAATTCAAGTTTTTCAATCAGTGCATCGCGAATACTTAGCTGTTCATCTGCAACTTTTACTAAACTAGCTGCATCAATTTGCGTGTGTGTAAGCAACTCATCAACACGGGCTTCGTCATTTAAAAAATACACACCTAATGAATCACCTGGTATATAACTAATGTCTGAGCCTTCAAGCGAAATTTCTACGTGGCGGACATCTTTAGTTGAATCGCGACCTGTAATTTTTTGCACTAAACCTAGTTCTGCGGCAAACGGGTTTTGTTTAGTATATTGACTTGCCACAGTAGTTGACCCAGCAAACGGCATTGCAATAACTTGACCACCTGAACTACCTTGCTGTGCTTTTAAATCCGGTTCAAAGGCATCCAATGCGCCAGTGATCCAAGTTGTCGCTTCGTCTTCGTAATCTACATCTAAATCGGCGCGTTGATAAATTGTTTCTGCGCCGAGTGTATTTAACCGCTGCTCAAAGTCTTTTGCTGTTTGGCAAAAAAATTCATAGCTCGAATCCCCCAAGCCAATCACGGCTACCTTCACCCCATCTAACTTAGGCGCTTTTTTAGTGGTTAAAAATTCGTGTAAAGCCTCTGCATCTTCTGGTGGTTCACCTTCGCCGTAAGTTGCAACAACCACAGTTATAAACTTTTCTTTTTTTAGTGCAGTTGGTTTGTAATCGGCCATGCTCACTAGCTTTACGGCTAAACCGCGTGACTCTGCTTGTGCTTTTAACTTAGCAGCTACACCTTTTGCATTACCTGTTTGCGAGCCATATAAAATAGTTAATGCAACTGCCTCACCAGCACTTGGAGCTGCTCCCACAGCACCGCCTAAAGCCGCCGTATTAGCATTTGCAGCAAGATAACCACTAACCCATGCTTGTTGAATTGGATTAAGCTCAGCCACTAAACCTTGCAGCTTTAGTACTTGCTCTTGCGATAGCGGACTTGCCGCAGCGTTTAGTTGACCTAGCAACATGAATCAATTCCCCGTAACCCTAAAAGTTAAACACAACGTACTGTTATACGTCGTTCAAAATGAGTTTTACCTCACCCAGAGACTATCTGTTGAGGTTTACTGAGCTTGTAGGATAGCGGGCAATGCAGAGTTAAAAAAAGAACAGAATCAACTTTGATATTCTATTTAGTTATTAACTTTAGTAAATATAGTTAAAAACAGATTAAGAAATGTATTTTCGAAGGATAAAAGGGGCTATTTGTGCCTGAGCTTTATTGAGTAGATAAATATTGTTGTTATGTATAAATACCACAATCATAAAAGAGCGCTAAATTAACTCTGAGTTGCTGATTGCTTGCAGCTCAAACTCGCAGCTTCGTAAAAACAAAAAGCCCCAGCAAATAAATGCCGGGGCTTTTTATAAAACAGACTTAATTAAAAATTAAGCTTGTTTTGGACGTTCAATAACTGCTACGAATGTCCAAGATTTACTCTTAGAAATTGGAGCACATTCACGGATAGTAACTACGTCACCAGCCTGAACTTCATTATTTTCGTCATGTACGTGTAGCTTAGTCGTGCGTCGAATGAATTTCCCATAAATTGGGTGCTTCACATAACGTGCGATAGCAATAGTGAAAGATTTTTCCATCTTGTCGCTAATTACACGGCCTTGAAGAGTACGAATTTTATCGCTCATTATTGACCTGCCTTCTGGTTAATAACTGTTTTTACACGCGCGATATCGCGGCGTACTGTTCTTAGCGTGTGTGTCTGAGCTAACTGACCAGTGCTTGCTTGCATGCGCATATTAAATTGCTCACGAAGAAGTCCTAGAAGTTCAGTATTAAGCTCTTCTACGCTTTTATCTTTTAGTTCGCTAGCTTTCATCACATTACCGTCCGAGTTACGAAAGTTGTTTTGAATGGCAATTTACGAGCAGCAAGGTCAAACGCTTCACGAGCAAGCTCTTCTGAAACACCTTCCATTTCGTAAAGTACTTTACCAGGCTGAATTTCAGCAACCCAATACTCAACAGAACCTTTACCTTTACCCATACGAACTTCAAGCGGTTTGTTCGTGATTGGCTTGTCTGGGAAAACACGGATCCAGATTTTACCTTGACGTTTCACGTGACGCGTCATGGCACGACGAGCTGCTTCGATTTGACGAGCAGTCATGCGGCCACGGCCAGTAGCTTTCAAACCGAAAGTACCGAAGCTTACTTTGTTACCGTTTTGCGCTAGACCACGGTTGCGACCTTTGTGCGTTTTACGGAATTTTGTACGTTTTGGCTGTAACATTACTCGCTACCTCTACTTAGCACTTTTTTTGGCTTTCTTTGGTGCGCGTTTAGCTGGCTTCTCTTGCTCTTGTACTAGTGGTAAACCACCAATAACTTCGCCTTTGAAGATCCAAACTTTAACACCAATGATACCATAAGTGGTTAAGGCCTCAGAAGTTGCGTAGTCGATATCAGCACGAAGAGTATGTAGAGGTACACGACCTTCACGATACCACTCTGTACGTGCGATTTCTGCGCCGCCAAGACGACCGCTAACTTCAACTTTAATCCCTTTAGAACCGATGCGCATTGCATTTTGTACCGAACGCTTCATAGCGCGACGGAACATAACACGACGCTCTAGTTGAGAGGCAATGCCGTCTGCTACTAGTTGTGCATCTAGTTCTGGTTTACGTACTTCAGAAATATTAATCTGAGCAGGTACACCAGCGATTTTAGTTACCGCTTGACGTAATTTTTCTACGTCTTCGCCTTTTTTACCGATAACAACACCCGGACGAGCCGTGTGGATTGTTACGCGGATTGATTTTGCTGGACGCTCAATAACGATTTTAGACACAGAAGCCGTTTTCAATTCCTTTGTAAGGAATGTACGTACTTTGTGATCGCCAAAAAGCTGTGCAGAGAAATCTTTTGAACTCGCGTACCAGGTAGAAACCCAAGGTTTAGATATACCTAGGCGAATACCAGTAGGATGAACTTTTTGTCCCATTACTTATATCTCCTAGCTATCTGAAACCATAACAGTGATATGGCTTGTACGCTTAAGGATGCGGTCTGCGCGTCCTTTAGCACGTGGCATAATACGTTTCATTGTAGGACCATCGTCCACAAAGATCGTTGTTATACGAAGCTCATCAATGTCAGCACCTTCGTTATGCTCTGCGTTAGCAATAGCAGACTCAAGTACTTTCTTTACTAATACAGCCGCTTTTTTCGGGCTGTACGCCAGGATTTCTAGTGCGCGATCAACCGGTAGTCCGCGGATCTGATCTGCAACTAGACGTGCTTTTTGCGCCGAACCAGAGGCGAATTTATGTTTAGCTAATGCTTGCATTTATCTTCCCCTCTTATCGTTTCTTCGCTTTCTTATCCGCAGCATGGCCACGGTAAGTGCGAGTTGGTGCAAATTCACCTAGTTTGTGACCGATCATTTCGTCTGTGATAAACACAGGAACGTGCTGACGACCATTATGGACAGCGATGGTCAATCCGATCATGTTAGGTATGATCATTGAACGACGGCTCCAAGTTTTAATTGGCTTCTTGTCTCCGCTTTCCAACGCTTTCTCTACCTTCTTCAGCAAGTGTAGGTCTATAAAAGGACCCTTCTTGAGAGAACGTGGCATGGCTATTCCTCAACTATTATTTAGTACGACGACGTACGATAAACTTATCAGTACGCTTGTTCTTACGTGTCTTAGCACCTTTAGTCGGCTTACCCCATGGAGACACAGGATGACGACCACCAGATGTACGACCTTCACCACCACCGTGTGGGTGATCTACCGGGTTCATGGCAACACCACGAACTGTCGGACGGATACCACGCCAGCGATTTGCACCTGCTTTACCAAGTGAACGAAGCATATGCTCAGCATTGCCTACTTCACCTAGAGTCGCACGACAATCAGCTTCAACTTTACGTACTTCGCCTGAACGAAGACGTAATGTTACATACTGACCATCACGAGCAAGGATTTGAACGTATGCACCAGCAGAACGTGCGATTTGAGCACCTTTACCTGGTTTTAATTCTACGTTGTGAACAGTCGAACCTACAGGCATATTACGCATTGGTAATGCATTACCAGGTTTGATTGGTGCATCAACACCAGACTGGATTGCATCGCCAGCTTTTAAGCCTTTTGGTGCGATAATGTAACGACGCTCACCGTCTGCATATAATACAAGAGCGATGTTTGCGCTACGATTTGGATCGTATTCTAAACGTTCAACAGTGGCTGGAATGCCATCTTTAGTACGTTTAAAATCGATTAAACGGTAATGTTGCTTATGACCACCACCGATATGACGAACCGTAATACGACCATTGTTATTACGACCACCTGATTTAGAGTTTTTCTCTAATAGTGGTGCGTACGGCTTACCCTTATGTAAATCAGAGTTAACCACTTTAACTAAGTGACGACGGCCCGCAGAAGTAGGCTTACACTTTTGAAGTGCCATAATTCTATCCCCTTATTACTCGGCGCCGCCGACAAAGTCTAGCTCGCTACCTTCTTTAAGAGTAACGTAAGCTTTTTTCCAGTCGTTACGACGACCGAAACGTGCGCCAGTACGTTTTGTTTTACCCTTAACGTTAAGTGTGCGAACACCCGTTACTTCTACTTCAAAAAGCTTCTCAACTGCTGCTTTAACTTCAGCTTTAGTTGAATCTTTTGCTACTTTAAAAACAATAGTATTGTTTTCTTCAGCAGCAATAGTGCTTTTTTCAGAGATATGTGGAGCAACGATCACTTTTAAAAGACGTTCTTCGCGAATCATGCTAGCGCCTCCTCAAGTTGCTTAACAGCAGCGGCTGTAATAAGTACCTTGTCGAAAGCAATTAAGCTTACAGGATCGATACCAGCTACATCACGCGTGTCAACCTTATAAAGGTTACGTGCCGATAAGAAAAGATTTTCATCTACTTCTTCAGTCACGATAAGAACATCTTTAAGCTCAAGTTCTTTAAGCTTAGCAACTAGTTCTTTAGTTTTTGGTGCTGCTAGAGCAAAACTTTCAACAACGATTAAACGCTCTTGACGAACTAATTCAGATAAGATGCTTTTAATCGCACCGCGGTACATTTTACGGTTTACTTTTTGGCTATGATCCTGTGGTTTAGCTGCAAAGCTAACGCCACCTGAACGCCAAATTGGGCTACGAATCGTACCAGCACGTGCTCGGCCAGTACCTTTTTGAGCCCATGGCTTTTTACCACCACCGCTTACTTCAGAACGTGTCTTCTGAGCACGAGTACCTTGACGAGCACCTGCTGCGTATGCAACAACTACTTGATGTACTAATGCTTCGTTAAACTCACGTCCAAAAGTAGCTTCAGAAACTTCAAGACCGCCAGAAGCGTCTTTAATTGCTAATTCCATCACTAAATCTCCAGGACTTATGCTTTAACAGCTGGTTTAACGATAACGTCACCGCCGATAGCGCCAGGTACTGCACCTTTAACTAAAAGCAAATTACGCTCAGCGTCAACGCGAACTAGTTCTAAGTTTTGAGTCGTTACACGCTCAGCACCCATATGACCGGCCATTTTCTTACCTTTAAACACCTTACCAGGTGATTGGTTTTGACCGATTGAACCAGGAGCACGGTGAGATAGAGAGTTACCATGTGTAGCGTCTTGCATGCTGAAATTCCAGCGCTTAACACCACCTTGGAAACCTTTACCTTTAGAAGTACCGGTTACGTCAACCTTGTTGATTTCGTTGAATAATTCAACAGTAAGCTCAGCGCCTACTTCAAAATCGCCTTCACCACCATTTAGGCGGAATTCCCACAGACCGCGACCCGCTTCAACACCAGCTTTAGCGAAATGACCCGCTGAAGCTTTGTTTACACGACTTGCTTTTTTAGTGCCTGCGGTTACTTGAAGCGCGTTATAACCGTCTGTTGCTTCAGATTTAATCTGAGCAATGCGGTTAGGTGTCGCTTCAATAACTGTCACAGGGATAGATACACCATCTTCAGTGAAGATTCGTGTCATACCCACTTTACGACCGACTAGACCTAATGCCATTTTCCTAAAACCTCTCTAATCTTCCGATTAACCCAGGCTGATTTGAACATCTACACCAGCAGCAAGATCTAAACGCATAAGAGCGTCAACAGTCTTGTCAGTTGGTTCAACGATGTCGATCAGACGTTTATGGGTGCGGATCTCGTACTGATCACGCGCGTCTTTATTAACGTGCGGTGATGTTAGTACAGTAAAACGTTCAAAGCGTGTAGGTAGTGGAATTGGTCCACGTACTTGTGCGCCAGTGCGTTTCGCAGTTTCCACGATTTCCGCCGTTGATTGGTCAATCAAACGGTGGTCAAAAGCTTTTAGGCGAATACGAATGCGTTGATTTGACATTCTTAACCTCAATATAAAGAGCATTTAAAAGAGCATAAAAAAACGACCGAAACAATCTTAAATATTAAGATGTCGGTTGTTAGATTATATCTACGTTGAGTTCCAAATCGGAACTCCTGTTTATTAGCTAGAAATCCTAGCTTAATTTATCCTTCCAAGTTCCCTTGGGAATTTTGAAAGCCTGCGTATTATAATTACATTGGTGATAAATGCAACAGCTAATTAGTAAATAATTACAGCCTGCTGGTTGCTCAAATATACTGCAACCTATTATAGAGCAGCTACAATCAAGTGTAATGCATATATATTAAGCCATAACGTACTGACTAATCGGCAACGCAAATTAAAGGCTTTTTTAGATCTTATGTTATCATATGCGCCAATTTTGCTTTTATATACCCAAATTATATGGGTAATTACTCTCTATATGGTGAGTCGATGCGTATTGTAAATTATTGCTTAAATGTTTTATCAGCTGGAGTAAGCCGCTTACTTGTAAGAAGTAAGGTACTGCCAGAAAAGCCGACTGAACAATATGAATTAAACTCTAAAAACCCTACCTTTTATATTGTGCGCTTAAACTCTCGCTTTGACTTAGCGGCGCTTGCTCGGGTATGTAAACGCCATGGATTACCCGACCCTAGAGAACAACAAGTATTAGGCACACAACGCTTAGACCGCTTTATAGGGATTGAAAACCCACCTCCATTAATTGGTGACATAGCAAAGCCAACTAATGCACTAGCGCAAGGCAAACAAATTATTGATCACTTATTAAGTAGTGGTCAAAAAGATGTACAGGTTATTCCTGTTACTATTTTATGGGGCCGAGCGCCCGGCAAAGAAAAGCCCGGACTTAGCACGCTCATAACACACTCATTAACACCAAGTTGGTTTAGAAAGTTATTTGTGGTGTTGTTTTCTGGCCGAGATAACTTTATCCGCTTTAGCCAACCACTCGACTTATCACTTTTAGTAGACGAAAAAGCGGACGTTAACGAGCTTCCACAAAAACTATTAAGAGTAGCCCGCGTGCACTTTCGCCGCCAAAAACTTGCCGCAACAGGCCCTAAAATGCCATCGCGCGAGCAGCTATTTAACTCATTATTAGCCTCTCCAACAATAAAAAAAGCCATACAAGACGAAGCAAAAGCTAAAAACATTAGCCAAGCGCAAGCACGTCAAAATGCGGTTAAGTTACTTAATGAAATAGCGGCTAACTATTCAGAGGCAATGATACGCGTAGCTGAGCGCTTTTTAACTTGGCTGTGGAATAAGCTATATAACGGTATAGATATAAAATACACAGAGCAAATTCATGAGCTGACTAATAAAGGCCACGAAATTATTTATATGCCGTGCCATCGCAGCCATATGGATTACTTACTACTTACTTATGCTATTTATCATCAAGGTTTAGTACCACCACATATAGCCGCGGGTATTAACCTTAACTTTTTTCCGGCAGGCGGGATCTTTCGCCGCTCGGGTGCGTTTTTTATTCGCCGTTCATTTGCCGGTAATAAGCTCTACTCTGCAGTATTTAAAGAATATTTAAGCCAGTTATTTATTAAAGGTTATTCTGTTAAATTTTATACCGAGGGCGGGCGTAGCCGCACCGGGCGTTTGTTACCACCTAAAACGGGTATGTTAGCAATGACCATGCAAGCTATGCTGCGTGGTATTGACCGCCCTATTTCTATTGTGCCGGTATATATTGGTTACGAGCACGTTATGGAAATTAACACGTACCTTAAAGAACTCGCTGGAAATGATAAAAAAGGTGAGTCTATCTTTGGAATTTTTAAAGCGATTAAAAATCTTAAAAACTATGGTCGAGGTTATTTAAACTTTGGTGACCCTATTTCCATAAACCAATACTTAAACGACAACCAACCCAATTGGCGTGACGACATACACCCTACCGATGTACAAAAACCACAATGGTTAGGCCCACAAGTGGCAAACCTAGCCGACCAAGTTATGGTTAAAATTAACAATGCAGCGGCACTTAATGCGGTTAATTTATTAGCGATGATTTTACTGGTAAACGACAAGCACGCACTGAGTAAGCCAAAACTTTTAGCGCAACTTGATTTTTACTTACGCTTACAACGCGACGCCAGCTACAGTAATAAAGTAACAGCTCCAGAGGAAACGCCAGAGCAACTGTTAACGCATGCATTAAAGCTTAATAAGTTTGATGTGATAAGTGATGAATTTGGCGAAATTATCGCGATTAACGATAAAGAAAAAACACTCTTTAATTATTATCGTAATAATATTTTACATCTTTTTGCCGTACCAAGTTTAATTGCACTGCATTTGTTTAGAGAAAAAACCACAACAGTTTCAAAGTGTCAGCAGCTAGTTGCTGCGTTTTATCCGCTATTTGCTAAAGAATGGTATTTACGAGAGCTAGATGAGGACTACATTACGCGTATTTTAGCTAATTTTGTAGATCAAAACTTAATAGAACTTGATGGCGATAACATTCATATAACCAATACCAACGACTGTTTGGCTAAATTGGATATGTTAGGTAAAGCACTAAACTTTACGTTGCAGCGTTATGCCATTGTGATTGGCTTTATACAAACTAGCAACGGCATTGAAAAAGCAGAGTTAGAGCGAGAAAGCCAAGTGCTAGCACAACGCTTAGGTACTTTGCATGGGATTAAAACCCCAGAGTTTTTTGATAAAAAGGTGCTGGTCAGCTTTATTGATAATTTACGCGCACAGTCTTTAATTACCGATGGTGATGCGGGCTTAATAGGCAGCGTGCAATTATGTGAAACTTATATGCATCTTAAAGCATTATTGCCAGCACGTGTTTGGCAGTCAATTAGCGATATAGTACAAGGTCAGTGTAAATAAAGCCTTAGTTTTGAGTGAGTGCAACGCCGCTTACTTGTTTAAATGTAGGTGCCGTACAATTTATATGGCACCTACTACCCTTTGTTACTAGTGCGTAAGTTAGCGCTGACGCATAACCCCTTCTTGCATTGTTGAGGCAATTAAGTTGCCTTGGCGGTCAAAAAATTGCCCTCTTACTAACCCTCGACCAGAACTTGCACTTGGGCTGTCAACTGAGTATAAAATCCAATCATCCATTCTAAATGGTCGATGAAACCACATTGCATGGTCAATCGTGGCAACTTGCATATTAGGTTGCATAAAAGACACACCATGCGGCTGCAAAGCAGTTGGTAAAAATTCAAAATCAGACGCGTACGCTAATAAGTAATTATGAATACGTTGATCGTCTGGCATTTCACCGTTAGCTTTAAACCAAATGTGCTTAACTGGCTCCATTGCTTCAGGTTTAAATGGGTTATGAAAGGTCACCGGACGTATTTCTATTGGCATTTCACTAATAAATTGATTGCGTATAGCTGCGGGTATTTGCTCGGCGTTTTCTTTATAAAACTCTAACGATGAACGCAGCTTTTCGGGTAAAGGTACGTCAGGCATAGTCGCCTGATGCGATAATCCTTCTTCAGCCCCTTGAAAAGACGCTGTCATGTAAAAAATAGGCTTACCGTACTGAATAGCACTAACCCGACGAGTGCTAAAGCTTTTACCATCGCGAATAGCTTCTACATCATACACAATAGGCTTAGTGGCATCGCCTGGGCGTAAAAAGTAAGAGTGGAGTGAATGTACAATACGCCCCTCTGGTAGCGTTTCTTTTGCAGCAGATAGCGCTTGGCCCATAACTTGGCCGCCAAATACAGCACCAAAACCTAAATCTTGGCTTTGCCCTCGATACAAACCTTGCTCAATTTCTTCAAGTGTTAACAACGACAATAAATCATCTAATACTTGGCTCATTATTACTTCCTCAATTCTCTAATACCCAAATGATACTATACAATAGAGGGATGTAAATCATTCTACGAGTCCTGATATGGCGTATTGGCTATTTAAAACTGAACCCGATGCATTTTCGATTGACGATCTTAAAAATGCACAAAATCAAACCACACTTTGGGAAGGGGTACGTAATTACCAAGCACGTAACTTTATGCGCGACGAGGTAAAAGTAGGTGACCTAGTAATGATTTACCATTCTAGCTGCAAGCTCGTAGGCGTAGTAGGTATTGCTGTAGTAACAAAAGCAGCTTACCCAGATCCAACTCAGTTTGATTTAAGTAGTGATTATTATGATGCTAAAGCCACCAGCGACAATCCTCGCTGGGTAGTAGTAGAAGTAACTTATCAATCTCATTTAAACTCTCTGGTTAGCTTAAAAGAAATAAAAGCTAACCCTCGCATCACCGACATAGCGCTTAAAAAAGGCGGGCGATTGTCAATAATGCCCGTAACCAAAAGTGATTGGCAAATAATCACCCACATGGCTGAGGAGTAAAATATTTTACTATTTAACCTGAGCCTAGTTATTTAAAAAGCGGTAAATTTAGTTACCGGCTAATTTATAAGTAAAGCAATCCTCTATGCAACAGGTATAACTCTCTGACACTAATACAAAAGTACGTTTGTTTTTCTTATCTATGGTAATTTGCTATAATTCGCCGCTTGTTTTTGTGGAGGAAAAATGAAGTTACTGTATTGGTTAGATGAGTGGTTAACCCTTTCGTGTGATGAGCAGCAAGCCAAACTGCCAATGTCTGGGGGAGATTTACTTGGCGATGTATATGTTAAGTACGACTTTATTGATATTAATAAGCCCCTACTATTTACCTTTTCGCCTGCTGGTACTGATGTGCAGGAGCAAGACCTTCACGCAGACTTCGCGCCCTGGGGTTATCACCTGGCACAAAAACAAAACGTAAATGTGATTGCCTTTCAGCACCTAGGGAAAAGTAATTGGTTTCGTAACCGCAATTTAATTTTTTTTCTGGAACAATTATCCCCACTGCTTACATCTTTTAAGACTCGATTAGGTTATGGCTTAAGCCGTGGTGGCTTTGCGGTTGGTGCTTTTGCAAAATTATTAAAGCTAGATCAGGTATTGCTTTTTCACCCTGTTAGCACTAAAAATAAAAGCTTAGTGCCATGGGACGACCGCTCTAGCACAGATATAGCTCAGCAATATGATTGGGAAGGCAGTTATGCCGATTTAGATTTAGGCAACGCCCAAGGCTATATTATTTACGACCCCACTAATCGTATTGATCGACTACATGCCAAGCGCTATAAGCAACTTAACCATTTACGGGTATTTGGTATGGGTCACGGCACTCACGCCACTTACTTAAACAAGTTTGGTTTTTATAAGCAAGTAGCTGTGGACTTTATGCGCCATCAACTAATTGATATTGCGCAGTTTCGCCTGCAAACTAAAACCTTACGCTTTAAAGAGGACTATTACAAAAGGCTCAATAAAGCGAATAAAAAATCGGCGCATCGCCTAGAATTACTAAGTACTGCACATAATATTTTGATAGACGAAAAAACAGCTCACGTACAGGAGCATCAAGCTAGCATTGATATTCAGCCACTTATTGATGTAGCGCTTAAACATCAAGATCAGCACCCCGATGATGCCATCCAATTACTCGAAGTCGCCAAGCAATTAGCGCCAAACGACCCTCTTGTGAAGCACAAACTGAAAGAGCTTGAATAGTACTAAAATTTAAACTAGCGGCCTGCAATACCACTACTTCCTATTGCCCAAAAGCCTTATATTTAAGGCTTTTTATTTTGCCTTTTTTTACGCCCATGTTTAGGCACTATGGCTAAATACATAATAAGCCCTAACCACGAAAAAAATACAATGCCAATTAACCAAGCATTTTTTTCGTGGCCTTGAGTACGCTTACTATTGAGTACAATAACCACAGGTAAAATATAGGCAATTAAAAGAATGATTAAAAATATAACTTCGTTCATGCTTTTGCCAAAGCCGGCCAGTCAACCTCACGACTTAATACTCGCTCTACTGCTATGTAGTGCAAAATGTCGCCGGCGCTAATTTTATAATCAAGCGGCGGATTTAAATCCATATTTTGTGCACTTAAGTTGTGCGCCACACCAAGTAAAATAGCATCATGCTGATGTTTAAAATGATGAAACAAAGTACCAAACTCCATCTCTTTGCTTTGCTCTGGAATGGCTAAGCTAAACTGCGTATCGCCATGTAAAATTGATAGGAGCTCTTCGTGCACTCGGCTCGAACCTGGATCTTGCATTGAACGTACGAGTATTTCTGCCGATTTAACACTGCTGCATTCTACATTTTGGCAATGCTCTAATAGCATATCTACTTTTGTTTCATCTAAAAAATGCGCGCTTATATGGCAATCATCTTTAACTAAACGGCTAATACGCAATGCGGTAGTAAAGGTTTGATCGTCGTCTTGGCCGTCAATAATCACTTTATCGGCGTAGCTTATAGCTACACGTTTTAGCTCCTCTAAATCGGTAAAGCTACTTAACCGCACAAAGTCGACACTTTCGTTACTTAAAAATGGGTGCTCCATTTGCTCAGTTACTGCAAGTAAAATACGCCGTTCGGTACGTTTAGTGTCGGCCAGAATGTAATCAATCATTTTTTTAGTACGGGTATCGTGCCAACCAAAAATAATAATATGGTTGCTACTGTGAGCAAAGTTTTTATCACCAGTCATAGCGCGCCTAATTAAGTAAGTTATTGTTTGCCCTGTTTTGCCTAACAGAACGCCAAATAAAGCTAAACCAAAAGGTATTTGTATTAAAGCCACCACCCAACGCCCTAAATCTGTGGTTGGGCTAAAATCGCCATACCCTACGGTTGAAGTGGTTACCGTGTAATAATAAAAAAAGGTTGTTAGGGAGGTGAGTGCTTGCTCATTTGCTATATATAACAATCCCCATGTTAAAAGCATATGAGTCAAAATAGCCAGTGCCACTGCTTGCCAACTCAACTGATCTATATGAGCCCGTACAAGTAACACTAGCCTTTTAAATATCACCGGCATAATACAAAGTCTTAGTTAGTAAATTATCTATAAACAACACGTTACTTTATGCTATTGGTTTAAGCAATATTTTCACTATTCTCATTTAAACATAACGCCCATAAGACTAAATGCGGTTTGCCAATTAATGTTTTTCGTGATTAATTACCCTGCAAATAATACTAACAACAGTCCTAGTTATGCTTAATAAAATAGCCACTCCCTTTACCAAGCTCGTTGAGCGCTACCTGCCTGATCCCTTTATATTTGTAATACTGCTAAGTGTTATTACCTTAGTTATCGCTAGCGTGTTTACTCCAACAACCGGTATTGAGGTACTGCAAGCGTGGGGCGATGGTTTTTGGAACTTACTTAGCTTTGCAATGCAAATGCTGCTGGTGTTAATTACCGGCTATATGTTGGCAAGCACTCCACCTATTAGTAAGTTACTAGAAAAGCTCGCCACCTTTGCTAACACTGCACCAAAAGCAATTATATTAGTAACGCTTATTTCACTACTCGCTAGTTGGCTTAACTGGGGGTTTGGCTTAGTTATTGGCGCGTTATTTGCCAAAGCCATTGCTAAACACACCCGAGTTGATTACCGCTTATTAGTTGCCAGCGCCTACTCAGGTTTTGTAGTGTGGCATGGCGGGTTAGCAGGCTCAATTCCACTGACGATAGCCACCGAAGGGCACTTTTTGCAATCAAGCATGGGGATTATTAGCACTGAGCAAACGCTATTTGCTGGCTTTAATATTGCCATACTAGTAGGGTTATTTATTATTATGCCGCTAGTTAACCGTTACATGCTACCAAGCGCCGAGGAAAGTGTTTACATAGACCCCGCACTATTAAAAAGTACCTCCCCTGCAATAATTAATATTACCAGGCCAGCCCAACACTTAGAGCAAAGTAAATTACTTGGTATTACAATTGGCTTACTGGGGTTAATTTATTTAGGTTATTACTTTTTAGTTGCCGGTGGCGGCTTAAACTTAAATAGCGTAATTGCGTTGTTTTTGTTTTTAGCTATAACCTTACATCAAACACCGCATAACTTACTCAATAGCTTACAGCAGGCAATTCCTAGTGGCGCAGGTATTGTTATTCAATTTCCGTTTTATGCCGGCATTATGGCGGTAATGGTTGATAGTGGCCTAGCACAGCAAATATCAAGCGGTTTTATTGCCATAGCGGATGCAGACAGTTTGCCATTTTTTAGTTTTATAAGTGCCGGGTTGGTTAATATATTTGTGCCTTCGGGCGGCGGACAATGGGCGGTACAAGCGCCAATTGTAATACCCGCAGCGCAAGCGCTTGGCGCCGACATATCAAGGGTTGCAATGGCAGTAGCTTGGGGCGATGCGTGGACTAACTTAATTCAACCTTTTTGGGCATTACCTGTACTTGCTATAGCAGGCCTAAAAGCCAAAGACATTATGGGATTTTGTGTAGTGCAGCTATTTGTAACTGGGGTATTTATATCCTTAATGTTGAGCTTTTATTAACTGTATAAAAATAATGTATTAAGCAGGACTGCAATTACAGCCCTGCTTTTAAATACGATTAGCTCGATAATATTTTCATTGGCAAGCTTAAAATGGGGTTTTCTGAGTCAGCAAAATGCATCATCACTGCTACATGTCCTGCAACCACCAGCGCATACATCACCGCTGAAAAACCTTGGCCATACTTATCAAGTGGCATTAAATGTGAAGTGTGCCTGCCGCGCCATTCAAATACAATTTCCAGCGCACCAATAAACAAAAAGAACACCAACAACATTAAACCAAAGGTGTAACTTAGCCATAAACCAAACAGTACTCCCAATAAACATACACTTAAACCGACCCATGAGCGCATAGAAAAGCTAATACTTTTTAATACATGGCCACCATCAAGCGGTAAAATAGGCAGTAAATTAAATAAGTTAAGCAAAGCGCTAAGCACAGCAACACCGGCAAATATTTCCATTTCGGTAGCGTAGTACAACACTAAACTTAATACTGACGTTATAAGCCCAAATGCGGGGCCCATTAAAGAAATCACTACATCTTGCCAGCGAGTGGTAATTTTATCATCACTTACTGCAAGCCCGCCTACAAACGGAATTAAATAAATGCCTTTGGTTTTAATGCCAAAATATTGCATGGCACGCACATGGCCGTATTCATGCACCACTAAGCAAGCAATAAGCATAAGTGCAAACTCAATACTGAATAACCAGGCATAGCCGGCAACTGACGCTCCCGCTAACACCACCTTAATTACTTTGGCACTTTTAAATAACTTAAAACCAAGTGCGGCCAATCCTAGCCAGCCTTTTTTAGTTTCATCGCCAGTAGCTGCAGGTAAAGCAAGTTGCGTAGCAAACTCATCGTTTACAAACAACGAAATACTCTGCTCATTTACCAATGAGCTATCAATACCTATTAGTTTGTTATCAAAAGTAAATTGATAATAGTTGTCGCGGGGGTTATCAAAAGTAATCGCTTGTTGACTATGAAATATCTGCACAACTTTTTGCCCAGAAACCATTAGTGTAAAAGGCTGTTCGGCTAACTTAAGTTCTATTCTTATCATAATTAAAACCGTTTAAAACAATAGCGCTAGTATACCGACTCAGCTAAAAAACACGAGCGAGCATGATTAATAACAACTTTTTATTAGCCGGCTAATAAACACATTAAAAGAATGGCAAACACATGAGAATCTACTACTTTTACAGTAGTACATACTATGCATTGAAAGGGATAACAGTGAAAAAAGTAGTGCCTAATATTCTGGTCGTTGATGACTCAAAAGCTATTTTAATTGTAATGGAAGCAATCCTCACTGAGTTAGATATGTCGGATACCATAACCACTTGCCTAAGTGCTACAAAAGCGCTAGAAAAAGTTAAACGTGACATAAACTATTTTGATGCCATTTTTACCGATTTAAACATGCCTGAAATGGATGGCATGGAGCTAATACGCCATTTAGGAGAGCTAAATTACCAAGGCGCCATTATTATTATTTCTGAAATGGAGCATAAGGTAATTAGTTTAGCTGCCAACTTAGCCAAGCAGCATAATGCTCACCTTATCGGTAATATTTCTAAGCCCGTACAATTAACTCAAGTAGGCTCCTTGTTAAATAAAGTTGCCTATTTAAATAGCCACACTTTAATAAAAGAACCTGCTATTTCAAAAACAGAGCTTATTAACGCATTAAAAAATGACGAAATAACGCCGTTTTATCAACCTAAAATATGTATTAATACCAGTAAAATAAAAAGTGCTGAAGTATTAGCGCGTATTGTGTCAAATACCGACGGTAGTATAATTTTACCAGCTCGTTTTATTAGCCTTGCTGAGCAACATGATCTAATTAATGAAATTACATTTGCGCTCTTTGAAAAAGCCACCAGTGATTTCGAAAATATAAAAGAGCAGCTAGGACAAAATTTAAAACTGGCATTTAACTTATCCCCCATGCAGTTAAACGATCTTAGCTGCCCAAATAAGCTATTGCTTATATTAAAACTTAACCAGCTTAAATCTAGTGATATTATTATTGAGATAACCGAACAACATGCACTTTCAAGCCTAAGCCAATTAGAAACATTAAACCGCTTAAGAATGCATGGTTTTGGTTTATCGCTTGACGATTTTGGCGTTGGCTTTACTAACATGAGCCAGCTTAAAAACTTGCCCTTTACCGAAATAAAAATAGACCGCACACTTATTAGTAATATAGAAACAGATCAGTTTTCTCAAGTTGTTGTAAGCTCCCTCATCGACATTACCAATCAAGAGCATTTAGAACTAGTAGCAGAAGGGGTTGAGCGCCCCGAAGAGCTTGCCTATTTAAGGCATTACAAAACTCGCTTAGCAATACAGGGATTTTTATTTAGTCGTCCTAAATCTAAGAGTGAATTTATAGACTGGGCACAATATTGGATTAAAGTGACAGGAAATACCATTAACTATAAACCCCCAAGCTAATAAGGAGACCTCTTTAGTTGTCTCCTCTAGGGTGTTTATCCTCTTCAGTGACTAAGTTTTTACTATTTGCCAAACGTTTATGCCAACGCTGCTTCGCAACCGCACGCATATTAGTGGACTGATCGCGCTCATCTACAATTTCTAAACCCATTAGTGCTTCAATCATGTCCTCAAGCGTAACAATACCCTGTACGTCGCCATACTCATCAACCACTAAACAAATATGCGTGCGGTCTGTTAATAAGGTTTGTAACAACGACGACGCATTTTGCGAACTAGGAACCGTATAGATTGGCTTTACTAGTTTACTAATTTTGTAATCGCTACCTAAGCGATGACATGCCAACATAATATCGTTTTTATGCACAAAGCCGATAATATCGTCAGTGTCTTTATCAAACACCAATATGCGAGAAAACGACGACGAACCATGCAGGTTCAAGTATTCGTTTACGGTTAAGTCTTTATGAACTTTAAAAATAACTGTACGTGGGGTCATCAAATCGCATAATTTGGCATGTCTAAAATGTAATAAGTTACGAATTATTTCAGACTCATCTTGGTGCAGCGCCCCCGACTCAGTGCCTATATCGGCCATGGCTTCTATTTCTTGGCGAATATAATAGGCTTGGTCATGCTTTGGTCCCATTAAATTTGTCAGCTTTTGTGCAAGCCATACAAAAGGTTTAAGCAATATAACTAAAAAACGTAAACCGTAAGTCACACTTGGGGTAAGTACTCGCCAATAGTTTGCCCCTAACGTTTTAGGTATGATTTCAGAAAACACCAGCACAAATAAAGTCATCACTGCAGAGGCAACCCCTACTGCTGCATCCGAAAATACAATAGCTGCTTGCGCGCCAACTCCAGCGGCTCCGGCGGTATGCGCCACCGTATTAAGCGTTAAAATAGCCGCTAATGGCTGATCAATATTATTTTTTAGTTTTTCGAGCTGCTTAGCTAATACAGGCTGCTTTTTACGCAGTAATGCAACATAACTAGGTGAAATGCTTAACAGCACGGCTTCCATTACTGAGCATAAAAATGAAATAACAATGGCAACGACCATATAAACTATCAGTAATGTCATTTGATCTCCGCTTAGTTGAATATATGGGCATGATAACAATACATGCTATATTTGGCCAAAGACTCAATAATAGGTATAATAATGAAACTTAACGCACTTTGGCGTCATAGCAATAAACTATTTAAACACTCCTTTGCCCTTTTTACTCTTAGCAGCTTAAGTTTTGCTACGCTTGCAGCGCCGCTTGATAAATCTAAAATTCAATTTATTGGGCCACTGGCTGAAAACATGCAATTAAAGCCTTTTCAAACGGCCCAAAGCGATACCATAATTAGTAACTTATTACCCCAGCTACAACTCCCCATAGCTAACTTTTCGGTGTTTGACAAAAAACACAGCTGGCAGCCATTTAATAAAATAAATGCACTCACTTTAGGCGGCTTACAGGCACTTAAGTTTAATATAGAAACCACGCGTTTTAGCCAAGGTACGTTAACCTTAAAAGGCATTGAACAAGGACAATTGTTTATAAATGGCGAATTGCAAAAGGCAGACAACAGCAGCTACAAACTCGCCTTAAATAATGGTAGTCATACTGCTATTATTGTTGCGCAACAAGTTGCAAATTGGCACGATGTAACACTCGACTTTGCACCAAAAACACCGAGCGATAACATTACCCTTAGCACTTCACAAACTAAGCGTTTATCGGCAAAGCAGTTATTTGATGCCCCCACTATTAGCGGCTTATCATTAGCACCAAACTCAGAGCACTATATTACGACAACGCGCCGCTTTAATGATAAAACTCTAAATCAAGCAAACAATGTAACTGAACTTAAAAACACCGACAATCAAACGCTGTATCGCTTTGAGGCAGAACAACCAAGCAACCTTATTTGGAGCCCAGACAATCGCTTTTTAGTGTATTTACTAAACGGTGAATTAAAACAACTCAACCGTAAAAACTTATCAATAAAAACCCTCTCTACTCGCTTAGAAGGCGCTAGCGGTTTTACCTTTTATAACGAGCACAGTGTAATATTTAGTTGGTCTAACCCTGCATCAGACAAGGGTAATGACAAGCTTACAAAGCATTATAAAGGGTTACAAGATCGCTGGTCATACGCACGCTCAGTAAGCCAAGTTTATATGCTTGATACACAAAGTGGTTTAATAAAAACACTCAGCCAAGGGCCGCTTTCGCATAGCTTTGAAGACTTTAACAATAAGCGCGGTAAACTATTAATGAGCCGCCCTGTAGTCGCTATGCAAGCGTCAACTCATCCAGAAACAGAACTAGTAGAGCTTGATTTAAAATCAAATAAGCTTACTTCTTTGGGTAAATTTAAAACTTTTAATCAGGCCAAATACGCCAATAAAGATGTGTATGTTGTTGCAGGTCCCGACTTTAAAAATGGGGCAGGTAGAGCATTGCCAAAAGAAATGCTAGCGAATAACTACGACGGTCAACTTTACCTGCTTACAGACGGCGGAAAAAACGTTAAAGCACTCAGTAAACAGTTTGATCCGGCAATTGGAAGCCTGAATGTATTAAACAATGGCGACGCATTACTAAAGGTTACTGAGCACGACACCCAACCGCTCTACCTATTTGATTTAAGTAAGCAGCGCTTTAAAAAATTAAATATCGGTTTAGATATTGTTGAGCAGTTTAGCTACTCAAACGAGCGCAACATTGAAATATTACTCAGTGGCACCACGGCTTCTAGTCCACAACAATTAAAGCGATTTAATATAAGTAAAAACACCGCTAAAATAGTCTGGGATTCAAAGCCACTTAGCTATGCAAATACACAAATTCCAACTCTCGAAGAATTTAATTTCACTAATAAAAATGGCGTTGAAATTTCAGGGCGTGTTTATATCCCAAATCACCTTGATAAAACTAAAAAACACCCAGCGCTGGTTTATTACTATGGCGGCACATCGCCAGTGACACGAGGCTTTACTGGACGTTATCCGTTTAATTTATGGGCGGCAAACGGGTATGTGGTTTATGTAATACAGCCAACAGGCGCTACCGGCTTTGGGCAAAAGTTTTCGGCGCAGCACGTTAATGCGTGGGGCAACTACACCAGCGACGATATAATTGCAGGCACGCAGGCATTTTTAAATAAATACAACTATGTAGATAGCGAAAAGGTAGGCAACCTAGGTGCCTCTTACGGTGGTTTTATGACTATGCATTTAGCAACTAAAACCGACTTATTTAGCGCATCGATTTCTCATGCTGGTATTTCTAACCTCACATCTTACTGGGGTGAAGGATGGTGGGGCTACTTATATTCTGGCGAAGCGTCTAAAAACAGCTTTCCGTGGAATAACCCCGAGCTTTATAGTAAACATAGCCCGGTATTTAATGCCGATAAAGTAACCACGCCTATGCTACTCATTCATGGTGACAGTGATACTAACGTACCCGTTGGCGAAAGCTTAACTATGTACACTGCACTTAAATTACTTAATAAAGATGTAGAGTTAATAGAATACAAAGGTGCGAACCATCAAATTATTGCCCGCGACAAACGTTTTGATTGGTGGAATACCATGCTAGCTTATTTTGATAAAAAACTTAAAAATGAGCCACAATGGTGGGATTATCTTTACCCTAACGACTAGTGCTAAATTGTTTTTAATAATTAAGTGAACTTAGATTAAGATATTTATTCTGAGTACAGCAGGCTAAATAGCACCTTTAATAAAACCCTAAAGGTGCTAAATTTTCTAAACTGTAAACTTATTAACTACTTTTGAAACATTAGCTTACTTAAAAACAATAAACGCCCTTCTCAGCCTTTACTTAATGGTGCTACCATAGAAAACTATAAGCATTAACAATAAAGTATTATGACTATTCATGTTTTATTGGTTGAGGACGACGAATTACTCGTTAAACGCATCCAAAATCATTTTACAAATACCGAGTTTACAATAGAAGTTGACCCTACTGGCGCCGATGCACTGAGCACTATAAGGTCGCGAGTTAATTTGCGCGGTGCTTTTTCATTAGCCATTATTGATATTGTTTTACCAAAGCGCGACGGCTTACAACTTGCAAAAGAGCTAAATACTCTTACCGATATTGGCGTAATTTTATTATCGAGCCGTGATTCACAGGCCGATCGCATTGCTGGCCTTGCCCAAGGCGCAGACGACTACATATGCAAACCCGTAGACTTACTTGAACTAGAGCTGCGCATGCGTGCTTTATATAAACGCATTGCACACTTAAATTCAGACAATGATAAAAACGATGATAACGGCGAAGAGTTTATAGAATATGCCGACTTTAAATTACACCCCGACAACCGCACACTAATTACAGCTACAGGTGCTGAATCGCGCTTAACCGAAGCGGAACATAAAGTACTTATTTGTTTAATTGGTAACGCAGGTAAAGCAACTTCTCGCGAAAAAATATCTGAAGAAATAGGCCAGCCTGATTGGAGCCCAAACGATCGTACTGTTGATGTGTTAATTGGCCGTTTGCGTAAAAAATTAAATGATGAAAAAGATCAAAAGCGCATTGTTACCGTACGCGGCAAAGGTTATATGCTCTCTATTTAGTACTTAGTTAATTGCGCTAGTAAGCGCTCAAAGGCGCGGTAGTTAAGTGCTTCTTTTAGCTCATTTAAGCTAATACGCTCCGCCCCTTTTAAATCACTAATAGTACGCGCTACTTTAATTATTCTATGGTATGAGCGTGGCGATAATGCCAGTTTTTCACTCGCTCTGGCTAAAAACTGCAACTCAGTGGAAGCGAGATCACAATGTATACTCATTTCTTTATTGTTTAACCGCGCATTCACTTTACCTTGGCGTTTTAGCTGCAAATAATAAGCAGCCTCTACTCGCGCTCTTACTACTGCACTGGTTTCTTCGGGTTTGCTACTTTGTAACTCAACACTCGTTAGCCTTGGTAATTCAATTTGTAAGTCAATACGGTCAATAAACGGCCCCGAAACACGCGACAAATAACGCATTACTTGATCAGGCGTTGCCCGCTTATCATTATGGCAACCTGTAGGGCTGGGGTTTAGCGCCGTAATAAGCTGAAACTGCGCCGGAAACTCCATTTGCCTTGCCGCACGCGAAATAGTGACAGTACCAGTTTCCATAGGTTCACGCAGCGAATCGAGCACTTTACGTTCGAACTCTGGCAACTCATCTAAAAAAAGCACGCCATTATGCGCCAATGAAATTTCCCCTGGTTTAGGGTTTGACGAGCCACCGACTAATGCAACGGCAGAGCAGGTATGGTGAGGGTTACGAAATGGCCGTTGTCGCCAATTAGTTAAATCAATCGACTGGCCAATAATAGAATAAAGCGCTGCAGTAGCAATTGCTTCATCATCTGACATGGTCGGCATAATGGTTGCCATACGTTGAGCCAGCATTGACTTACCCGTACCAGGGGGGCCCAAAAATAGTAAGTTATGGCCTCCTGCAGCGGCAATTTCGAGTACTCGTTTTGCCCCAGGCTGGCCTTTCACATCACTTAAATCGAGCAAAAAATCAGGAGCTTGCGTGCAATCTGGGTATTGTATATTTAACGGTAGTGGTTGCTGATTAAGTAAATCGCCCCACACTTCTGCAATAGAGCTTACGGCTTTGCGTTTAACCCCGTTAACTAAACTAGCTAAGCTATCATTTGCCAGTGGTAAAAAACAGCAGCGGTCCTGCTCTTTAGCAGCAAGCACCGAGGGCAAAATAGCATTTACGCCACGTATTTCACCGTTAAGTGCCAGCTCCCCGTAAAACTCATATTTATGAATGTCTGAGCACACTATTTGCCCTGAGGCGACTAAAATACCTACGGCAATAGCAAGATCGAATCGGCCACCGTCTTTTGGTAAATCGGCAGGGGCTAAATTAACAGTAATACGTTGATCGGGAAAACCAAACTTAGAATTTTCAAGTGCGCTACGCACTCTGTCTTTAGATTCTTTTACCGAGGCCTCGGGCAAACCTACAATATGAAAAGCAGGCAAACCATTACCTAAATGCACCTCAACAATCACTTCGGGGGCATTTATGCCCACCTGAGCACGAGAATATATGCGAGCTAACGACATTCCCTATCCTAATAAATACCCTTTAGCTTTAGTTTAGTCGGGATATTTAAAAACGTGTAATACAATACCCCATTTTATGGCAGCAAAACGCAGTAACAGAGTCATCAACATACTCAAAATCATCGCAACTTCAACGATAAGCGAAAAGTTAATACACAAGGTGTACACTATTCCCCCCGCTATACAGGTGGTTGCATAAAGCTCGCCCTTTAACAACATGGGGATCTCCCGGGCAAGTACATCACGAATTAGGCCACCAAAACATCCGGTAATAACCCCCATAATCACTGCTGTCATATCTGGCATACCGGCGAGCAATGCTTTTTGCGTGCCCATTACAGCAAAAAAAGCTAAACCAAACGCATCGGCAATTTGTAAATTATAGTGGGGTATGGTTCTTTGCTTATTTATTAGCCGCGTTGTTAGTAGTATTGCAGCTAAAATTGCAGCAAAATAACTTTGGTCGTGCAGCCAAAATACCGGAACATTTAATATCACATCGCGAACAGTTCCTCCGCCAATAGCGGTTACGGTAGCAAGTACAACAACACCAAAGCCATCCATCTTCTTTTCATACGCTACCAAGGTGCCCGATATGGCAAATACTGCAACACCTATTAAATCAAACCAGTGGTAAAGTTCTGTCATGCCTACTCTTGCTAAAATATTTACGTTACTGCTACATAAGCTACGCTAAGTTTAAAAAAATAACTACTTTTAGCACTAATTAAGCTGCTAAGTTCCTTTTATATTCAAAACTAACCTATAAACCCTATGAGTTAAATTAACCTTTATAGCCGTTTATTGCTCCTTCCTGATTAGCCAATTGAACGTGGTAAACAGTAAAGCGACGGCTTTTGGGTTGTAAGTCATTCACCAAACTTTAGACATAAAAAAACACTCTTTAAGAGTGTCTGTTTATTCTTATTTATTTCAGTGGTTGCGGGAGTCAGAGTTTATGAAGAGTGAACGCATCACGCAGTGACGACGACCTTCGGGTTATGAGTCACTCACTAAATTTTAGACATAAAAAAACACTCTTTAAGAGTGTCTGTTCATTCTTATTTATTTCAGTGGTTGCGGGAGCCAGAGTTTATGAAGAGCGAACGCATCACGCAGTGACGACGACCTTCGGGTTATGAGTCACTTACTAAATTTTAGACATAAAAAAACACTCTTAAAGAGTGTCTGTTTATTCTTATTTATTTCAGTGGTTGCGGGAGCCGGATTTGAACCGACGACCTTCGGGTTATGAGCCCGACGAGCTACCAGACTGCTCCATCCCGCGCCTG